>NZ_JAGDVS010000096.1:0-1969 GCF_023255755.1 Acidithiobacillus sp.
GCGCAGAGGAAGACCAGGGCGCTGCCGCCGTAACTGATCAGCGGTAGGGCGAAACCTTTGGTCGGTAGAGCGCCAAGATTTACGCCCATGGACATGACCGCTTCGCCCCCAAACCAGGTCAGCGTGCCGTAGCAGAAAAGAGCGAAGAAGGCATCACCGGCCGCCGCAGCACGGCGGCCGACACGGTAGATCCGCCAGCAGGCGATGCCATAGAGAATCGCCAGGGACCACACCCCCATCATGCCGAGCTCTTCGCCGATCACCGCCAGAATGAAGTCTGTATAGGACTCGGGCAGGTAAAAATATTTCATTACCCCGTCGCCCAGACCGACTCCGAAGATGCCGCCACGCCCAAAGGCAATGAGAGATTGCACCAACTGGAATCCAGCCCCATAAGGATCTGCCCAGGGGTTTTGGAAGGTCGTGATGCGGGCCAGGCGATAAGGCGCTGATACGGCCAGAATTCCGAGCGCGCTACCCGATACGGCGCCGGCCAGGATGACGTAACCCAAGGGCAGGCCGCCCAGAAAGAGCATCACTCCGGTGAGGAGCACCACCATCGCGTAAGAGCCGAAATCCGGTTGCAGAAGCAGGAGCACACCCAGCAGACCGAGCACCACAAAAATTGGCCAGAGCCCCTCTTTGAAGCGGCCCAGCAACTCCCCCTTACGTACCACGTAGCGGGCGAGGAAAAGCAGCAAGGCAAATTTCAGCAACTCAGAAGGCTGCAGGCGGACAATGAGGAAGTTGATCCAGCGATGGGAGCCATTCACCGATACGCCGATAAATGGTATGAAAACAATGATCAAGGAGATTATGGAAAGGCCCATCAGCGGGAAAGTGATGCGCTCCCAGAAATCCAGATCAATGCGGCTGGCGTAATAGAGTATCGTGGCGGCAAAAATGCCGTAGAGGCCCTGCCGCTCGGCAAAGAAGAAAGGGTTGCCGGTCTCGTGCTGGGCGATCGGAGCGCTGGCGGAGTAGACCATGATGAAGCCGAAGCCGAGCAGGGCCAGAATGATCCACCAGAGAACAGTGTCGGCAGGTCCGTCTTCCGCTAACCACCAGCTTGGCCTGGTCATGCCACTCTCCCCGTCACGGTCTGTACGGCTGCGGCAAACTGACGGCCGCGATCCTGATAATCGGTGAACATGTCCGTGCTGGCGCAGGCAGGTGAGAGCAGCACCTGGTCGCCACTCTGCGCCATCTTCGCTGCTGCCTGCACCGCTGCCGGCATGCTGTCGGCGGCTTGCACCGGTAACACGCCAGCCAGCAGTGCAGCTATTTGCGGGCCATCCTTACCAATGACCACGGCCCCCCGCTGACCGAGGCAGGCTTCCCGCAGCGGGCTCAGGTCGGCCCCTTTGCCATCGCCGCCCAGAATCATCACCAGGGGTCCCGGCAAGCCGGACATGGCTTTGAGGGTGGCGCCCAGATTGGTGCCCTTGGAGTCGTCGTAGTAGTTCACCCCGTTTATCTCAGCGATCCAGGCGAGACGGTGGGGCAAACCGGAGAAATTGCGCAAGGCCTGCCGAATGGCGGTAAGTGGGATGTCTACGGCACGAGCGAGCAATGCCGCCGCCAACGCATTTTCGGTGTTATGCCCACCGCGCAGCAGGAGTTGATCCAAGGCCAGCAACGGACCGTCGGTGCGCAGGCAGAGCTGATCATCGGCGGTATAGGCATCGCGATCGCCTGCCCGTCCAAAGAACTGCAGTTGCACCCCTGCCGGAACCTGAGCGGGGAGGGCGGCGGTAAAGGTGTCTTCGGCATTCAGTACCAGCGTATTTCCCGCTCCCATCGCCTGGAAAATGCGCGCCTTGGCGGCACCATAGGCCGTATAGTCGCCGTGCCAGTCCAGATGGTCGGGACTCAGGTTGAGGATGGCGGCGGCGCGTGGGTGAAAGCGCTGGCAGGCAGCGAGCTGAAAGCTGGACTGACGCCGACATTGCCCGCCCTACTCCGCTCC
>NZ_JAGDVS010000096.1:1979-29840 GCF_023255755.1 Acidithiobacillus sp.
TAGAGCTCCGGCTCGGGACCCGTTTCCGGCAAAAGGTCGAGGGCGGGGGTGCCGAGGTTGCCACCGACGGCGGCGCGTAGTCCGGCGGCTTGTGCCATCTCGCCAAGCAAGGTGGTGACCGTACTTTTGCCATTGCTGCCGGTGATGGCGACGATGGACGTCCGGGCGATCCGGCCAAAAAGTTCGATATCGCCCATGATCTCTATGTCTGCTTGTCTGGCGCGGAGTAGGGCGGGCAATGTCGGCGTCAGTCCTGGGCTGAGCAGGATGATATCCGCACCCAGGAACACGTCTTCGGGAAGATCGCCAAAATGGAAATCGACGTCCGGGTAACGTTGCCGCAGATCGGCGGCGTCTTCTAGCAGGCGCGTGTCCGCGACCCGGCAACGGGCGCCCAGGCGCAGGGCAGTGCGCAAGAGGGAATGTCCCGTCTTGCCCAGGCCGGCGATGTATACCTTTTTGCCGTTGAGGTCCATGTCAGCGTATCTTCAGGCTGGAAAGACCGACGAGGACCAGAATCACGGTGATGATCCAGAAACGGACCGCCACCCGGGGTTCGGGCCAGCCTTTTTTCTCAAAATGATGGTGCAGGGGCGCCATGCGGAAGACCCGTTTGCCGGTGAGCCGGAAGGAGGCTACCTGGATGATGACGGATAAGGTTTCTACCACAAAAACGCCGCCCATAATGACCAGCACGAGTTCCTGACGGGCGACGATGGCGACGATGGCTAGCGCCGCCCCCAGCGCGAGGGCGCCGGTATCGCCCATAAAAACCTCTGCCGGATACGTGTTAAACCAGAGAAAACCGAGCCCCGCACCCACCAGTGCCCCGCAAAAAATCAGCATCTGGCCGGAGCCCGGCACCCAGGGCACATCCAGATAGTGGGCGAAGACCGCGTTGCCGGACACGTAAGCGAATATTCCTAAAGCCGCTGCGACCATGACTGTCGGTACAATGGCCAGGCCATCCAGTCCGTCGGTCAGATTGACGGCATTGGAGGTGCCGACAATCACGAAATAGCTGAACAGGATGAAACCGATGCCCAGCGGAATCAGCACATGAGGTATGAAAGGCAGGATCAGGCTGGTCTCTACCGGCCTGCTGGCCAGCGCATAGAGCACCCCCGCCGCGGCGAAGGCCACCAGCGACTGTAAACTATATTTGGCCCGCGCTGAGAGTCCTTTGGTGTTTTTGCGCCGCAGCTTGCGCCAGTCGTCGATGAAGCCGATGGCGCCAAAGGCCAGAGTAGTGAGCACCGCCACCCAGACCAGCGGATTACTCAAATCCGACCAGAGCAGCGTCGTCAGGATGACTACCAGCAGGATCAGGGCTCCGCCCATGGTGGGCGTCCCCTGCTTGCTCAGGTGGGTTTCGGGGCCGTCATTGCGGACCATCTGGCCGATTTTGTACTGGCGCAGGCGGGCGATAAAGAAAGGACCGATTAACAACGAGAGTATCAATGCGGTAAGGATGGCCAATACGCCGCGCAGGGTCAGATACTGAAAAACGTAAAAGCCGTGATAAAGGCTACCGAGTTGCATAAAGAGGGCGTAGAGCATCAGGTGTTCCCCCCCGTTAGGGCCTGTACGACACGCTCCATATGGGCGGCGCGGGAGCCTTTGATCAGCACCACGGTGTCTCCGTCCAGGCGACTTGGCAGGGCGGTCAGTAAAGGGGGCAATTCGGAAAAGGCTTCGGCGTTGACGCCGAAGGCATCGGCTGCTTCTGCTGCCAGCGGGCCGAGTGCGTAAAGGCGCTCAATACCGAGTTGCCGCGCCAGCGTCCCCGCCTGCCGATGATAAAGTGCGGCTTCGGGACCGAGTTCACCCATGCCACCGAGGACCAGAATGCGTTGGCCGGGCTGCGCGGCGAGCACGCGCAGGGCGGCTTCCAGAGAAGCCGGATTGGCATTGTAAGTGTCATCCAGAATCCGACTGCCACGGGGGCCGGAGCGCCACTGCAAACGTCCGGGGATGGCCTTCAGTCCGGCCACCGCCCGTTGAATCTGCGGAATGGGAATATCGAGCGCCAGCGCCGCGGTCGTGGCCGCCAGGACATTGCGGCCATTGTGTTGACCGGGCAAGGGAATCTCCAGAGCGAATTGCCCTTGCGGAGCGCGCACCTCCAGATATCCGCCACCCTGTTCGTGGGCGCGCCAGTGTCCGCGCACCCGCGTCGGGCGATGCTCTAAGCTGAAGCGCCAGACCTCGCCCGGCGCCCGTTCCGCCCAGAAATCCGCGAAGGGATCGTCGCCATTGAGGATGGTGAGACCGCGGTTGTCGAGACCGGAGAGAATTTCGCCTTTGGCTGCGGCAATGGCGGCAACACTGCCGAGGCCTTCCAGATGCGCGGGGGCTGCATTGTTGATCAGGGCCAGGGTGGGCCGCGCCAGCCCGCTGAGGAGGGTGAGTTCGCCGGGGTGATTCATGCCCATTTCCAGCACCGCGTAGCGATGCTCCGGACCGAGCCTGGCTAGCGTCAGAGGCACGCCGACGTGATTGTTCTGATTGCCGCATGTGGCGAGTACCGGGCCGGACTCGTTAAGGATGGCGGTGAGTACCTCTTTGACCGTCGTTTTGCCGCAGGAGCCGGTCACTGCCAGCAGCGGCAGGTTGAAACGCTGCCGCCATTGGGCGGTCAGTGTCTGCAACGCTATCAGGGTATCCTCCACCAAGACACCGGGTGCCGCGACAGGGGTGCCGGTCAATACAGCTCCGGCGCCCTGAGCAAGAGCACCAGGTACGAAGTCCTCGCCATTGAAGCGGTCGCCGCGCAATGCTACAAAAAGCTGTCCCGTCATCGGCTGCCGGCTGTCCGTAGCGATGCCCTGAATTTCTTTGCGGCCATCGCTGCCGGGCAACAGCTTACCCCCGGTTATTTCAGCGATTTCTTTCAGTGAATAGCGGATCATGCGCTGAGCACCTCCGCAGCAATACTGTGGTCCTGAAAGGGTAAATGCTGCCCCAGTATCTCCTGGATGCGCTCGTGCCCCTTACCGGCGATGAGCACCCAATCCCCTGCCCGTGATGCAGTGATGGCGGCCCGGATGGCCGCCGCGCGGTCATGAATCACGGTAGCCTGACCGGGCCGTTCCATACCACCCAGGATGTCGTTGACGATAGCCTCGGGTGCTTCGCTGCGCGGGTTATCGTCGGTGAGAATGACGTGGTCGGCAAGGCGTTCGGCCACCCGCCCCATTTCCGGCCGTTTGCCACGATCCCGATCACCACCGCAGCCAAAGACCACGGTCACGGCGCCTTTGGCGACTTCGCGCAGGTCGGTCAGCACCCGCTGCAGCGCGTCGGGGGTGTGGGCATAGTCGATCATCACCTGTGCCTTGCCGGGGACCGGAGCCAAGCGCTGATAGCGACCTTCCGGCAAGTCGAGTCCGGCGATAGCGGCGTCACTGACCGGCCAGCCCATACCTTCGACGGTGGCCAGCGCGGCCAGCAGATTCTGGACATTGCTGTTGCCGATGAGGGGGCTGCGCAGGCGCCGCGGGCCGTTAGGGGTATGCAGGTCGAGCAGGGTACCGCTGGCACCGGGATGCCACTCGACAGTCTGGTAGTCTCCACTCTTTACCCCGAAGCACAGTTGCCGGACTTCCGGCGCCATGGCGGCAGCGATCTGCCCAGCGAATGTGTCGTCGCTGTTTACTACGGCCAATTGGAGGCCTGGCGTCTGGAAGAGGCGGACTTTGGCTGCGCCATAGCGCGCCATATCCCCATGAAAATCGAGATGGTCCCGACTGAGATTGGTAAATACGGCGGCGGCAAAGGGCACTGCCGCAACCCGTTCCAGCGCGAGAGCATGGGAGGAGACTTCCATGGCGATGACCTTGGCGCCCTGTTCGCGCAGCGTGGCCAGGGTCTGCCACAAAGGGACCGGGTCCGGTGTGGTATTGGCGTGGGAGATAAGCGCATCCACATGGCCGTAGCCGAGGGTGCCGATGATCATGGCGGGCTGCGGTGCGAGTTCGGCAATGAGGCGGGTGACGCTGCTCTTGCCGTTGGTGCCGGTAACGCCAATGATGACGGGCGCCTGACCCTCGTCCCAGCGATGCCAGCGGCGCAGTGACCTACCGAGCAGAGCTCGTGCCTGTGGGCTTTGCCAGACGGGGTGACCCTGTTCCGTGTAAATGCTCTCTTCGCTGCCCTCTAACAGCGCTGCGGCTGCACCTGCCGCCCAAGCCTGTTCCAAAAATTGCCGGCCATCGCCATGGTTGGTGTTCAATCCGACGTAGAGCATGCCCGGTCGCAGGCGGCGGGTATCGGTTTCAATGCCCTGCAAGGCAATCCCCGCCAAGGCAGCCGGAGTGGCGGGCAACAGGCTGGCGAGTGTCTCAGTGTGCGGCATCGCCAGCCCCCTCGGCCCAACGCCGCTCCTGGTCTACAGTCATGGCTTTTCCTGCCGCGGCATTCCAGGCGCTGGCGCTGACATCGGGTGGTACGCCCATTTGATGCAGGGCAGCGCTCATGGTTACCCGAAATACCGGGGCGGCGACTACCCCGCCATAACGCCAGCCTTGAGTTGGTCCACGCACCACTACGGCCATGACGAATTGTGGATGGTTAGCGGGCGCGAAGCCGACAAAGGTGGTATTCACCTGATGCTTATGAAAGCCGCCCTTGCCATTAGCCATGATAGACGTGCCGGTTTTCCCGGCTACCGAATAGCCGGGAATCGCGGCAAGGAAACCGGTGCCGCCCCGACTGGTCACCCCGGCGAGCCAGTCGCGCAGTCGCGCCGCAGTGGCGACCGGTATGACCTGCTGACTGTGCGGGGGGGTGTTGCTGGTCCTGCGCAGTAAGGTGGGTTGGACATAGACCCCGTTATTGGCGATGGCGCCATAAGCCGCCGCCAGTTGCAAAGGTGTGACGGAGAGACCGTAACCGTAAGCCATGGCGGCACGCCGCGCCACATCCCAACCCCGCCATGCGGGAACCGTGCCGCCCGTCTCTCCCGGCAGTTCTAATCCGCTCACCTGCCCAAAACCGACACTGTGCAGCATCTGGTAGAGATCGGCAGGCGGTGTCCGCAGGGAAATTTTCGCCGCGCCAATGTTGCTGGAATACTTGAGCACCTGAGCGAGGTCGAGGATGCCGTGACGAATATCGTCCTGAATGCAGTAATGGGCCACCCGAAAGCAGTTGGTGTTCACATCAAACGTGGAATTGGGCTGAATGCTGCCGTCATCCAATGCTGCAGCGATGGTAAAAGGTTTCATCACCGAGCCGGGTTCAAAAGTGTCGGCGACGGCACGGTTATTGTAAAGACTGGGCTGATAATCCGTACGCTCATTGGGGTTGAAAGAGGGATAACTGACCATGGCGAGGATTTCGCCAGTGTGTACATTCATGAGTACTGCAGCCCCGGAATGTGCCTGAAAACGCTGTACGGCAGAGGCGAGGGCAGTATATGCCACATACTGGATGTTGCGGTCAATACTCAGGGTCAGTGCCTGACCGGGCTGTGCCAGCTTGGCAGTGCCGAGGATCGCCAGCGGATGTCCCAGATTGTCGCGCAGCCCGGTTTCTTCCCCTGCCTTCCCTTGCAGCCATTGGTTATAGGCCATCTCCAGTCCTTCAATGCCGCGCCCGTCTACATTGGTGAAACCGAGTAATGGCGCGGCTATGCTGCCGGACGGATAGTAACGCCTATTTTCGTTGAGGCTGTATAAACCGGGCACTCGCAGAGCGAGAATGGTCGCCGCGCGTTCCGGCGCAATCTGGCGGGCGAGGAAGGCGAACCGGCTGCCACCGCTATGGGTCCGTGCGGCAAGGGCGGCTGCGCTGATCCCTAAGGCTGCGGCAATTTGTGGCCAGTATGCCTGCTGTGGATTAAACAACCGGGGGTCTACCCAGAGGGTTTGCACCGGGACGGACAGAGCGAGCGCTTTACCGGAACGATCGAGAATGGGGCCGCGCTGCGCCGGTAAGGCAAAGTGTCGCAGATAACGTTGCGCGCCCTGGTCGCGTAGAAACGGACCGCGCTCCACCTGCGCGCGCCAGGCTTGCGCCATGATCGCCGCCAAACCCAGCGCAACCACCGTCCACACTGCGGTCGCCCGCCGCGCGGGAAGCGTGACGGGTGGCGGCGAGAGGAGGGGGGCGCCGGGATAGGTCATGGTGCTTTGACCATGACGATTTGATCGTTTTTGGGGGCTGCAAGCCCGAGTTTTTGGCGCGCAATATCTCCCACGCGGGCATTGGAAGCGAGCGTGGCCTGCTCCAGTTGGAGCTGGCCCCAGCGGTTGTCCAGGGCGAAATGCCTGGCCTGGGCTTCCTGTAAGGCGATGAACTGGCTACGGGTATTCTCTCTTGCCGCGACGATGCCGAAGAGTGTAGCGATAATCAGCAGGGCGAAAATAATGGTGCTACGCCGCATGGCGTTCACTCCTTTCGGCAGCCCGCAGCACGGCCGAGCGGGAACGGGGATTGTCGTAAGTTTCCTGGACGCCGGCCCGCAGGGCCTTGCCTACTGGATGCCATGGCAGGGGCGGGAGCTCGCTGGCACGCAGGGGTATGTCAGCGCTGATACGATAATCGTCAGCGCGGAAAAAACGTTTTACCAACCGATCTTCCAGAGAGTGAAAGCTGATCACCGCCAGCCGGCCGCCCGCGCGCAACGCATTCATGGCCTGGGGGAGAAAGGCTTCCAGTTCTTCCAGTTCGCGGTTGATGAAAATGCGGATGCCCTGAAAACTGCGGGTGGCCGGATGCTGTCCGATTTCGTGACCGGGCAGTACCTCGGCGATCAGGTCCGCCAGTTGCAGAGTTCTGGTGATGGGCGCTTGTTCCCGGGCACGCAGGATGGCGCGGGCGATGGGGCGGGCAAAACGTTCCTCGCCGTATTCGCGCAATACTCGCGTTATTTCCGCTTCGGGTGCGATGGCCAGCCACTCTGAGGCGCTCATGTCTGCCTCGGGGTCCATGCGCATATCGAGAGGGCCGTCGCGCAGGAAGCTGAAGCCGCGGTCTGCCTCATCCAGTTGCGGCGAGGAAACGCCGAGGTCGGCGAGAATGGCATCCACGCTCTCCCACTCCAGCGTAGCGAGCACCCCGGCCAATTGGCTGAAGCGTGCCTGACGGATATATACCCTGGAGTCCTGCGCGAAGCGGGCGCGCAATGCGGCAATGGCGGTCGGGTCGCGGTCGAGGATGAGCAGGGTATCTGCCGCCCCGAGTTCGGCCAGCAAGGCCGCACTGTGGCCGCCCCGTCCGCCGGTCGCGTCGACGCAGCGCACCGGCGCACCGGTATGGAGTGCCGGACGCAGGACGGCGATGGTTTCTGCCAGAAGAACTGCAACGTGTGCTGTGCTTGGTTCATTTTCACCTCTCACAGGACCAGATCACCCAAGCTGGCGAAGCCATTGGCGTTGGCCAGCCAGTTTTCCTGGCAGGTATCCCAACGGGCAGCATCCCAGATTTCAAATTTGTCGATCTGACCCACCAGTACCAGTTCCTTGTCCAGCTCGGCGAATTTGCGCAGGTTGGGAGACAGGAGGACGCGGCCTTGGGCATCCAGGCGGAGTTCTTCGGACTGCCCCACAAAAAGACGTTGAAACTGACGGGCCGCGGCATTGTTGCTGGGGAGTTCGGCGATGCGGCGTTCGACCTTTTCCCAGGTGGGCAGGGGGTAGGCGACCAGGCAGCGTTCTCCTTCCTGGCTCTGGGCATCAATGGTGACAATCAATTGTCCGTCGCAGTGGTCGCTCAGCCAGTCGCGGAAGCGCGCGGGAACATTCATGCGTCCCTTGCTGTCCAGACTGTGCCGATGCGTTCCCCTAAACATGTCTGCGCCCTCCTCCAAAAACTTCCACTTCACCCCACTTTCCCCCACACTTTGAAGATTAGAGGGAAGGGTGCCCGCTGTCAAGGAGAAAAACGAATAATTACGGCATGTTAGAGCATGTTTATAAAGAGTAGACAAACTACTTGAAGGGATTTCTGCAATCGTCGGATTACATGATGCAAAATGGAGTATATGCTTGGTATTCCAGGACAATGGAATGGGCATGCACTATTCACAAGGTTGTTTATATCGTATTGTTGTTAATAGGTATTATCTACTCTTCCGGGGTGTCTGCCCAGATGATATGGGGTGTGTGGTAAAAATTGGAGTGGGCCGATAAGCCGGGTTCTGTCGTGGACGACCATTCCTCTAGGCCTGCACTTGCGCACAGGCTCCAGCAACCTACCCGCATGCACCGCGGGCCACGGTATCGCACGCCTATTTGGTCTTGCTCCAGGCGGGGTTTTCCCTGCCATTTCCGTTACCGGAAATGCGGTGCGCTCTTACCGCACCTTTTCACCCTTACCGGCGCTTGCGCGCTTGGCGGTATATTTTCTGTGGCACTTTCCGTAGGCTCACGCCTCCCGGCCGTTAACCGGCGCCTTGCCCTATGGAGCCCGGACTTTCCTCCCCGGATTGCTCCGCGGCGGTCGTCTGGCCCACTCCGTCGCGGATCATACGCGTTTTATGGCCTGCTGTCAGAAGAAAAACGCAGGGCCGGACTTCGCGCGCTATACTGTGGGGCACGATTCGCCATTGCCTCGGGGTCCCACTGCGGCCCGCTGCGATAGCCATAGAAGGGGGTGGAGTGCCATGATCAACGACAGTTTCCTCGATGAAGCACGGGAAGTGCCTTCGACTACGCCGATGGAGCGGGTGGTGGCCTGGTCTGTTTTCCGGAGTCGTGAGGATGCGCGGAAGCTTTTAGAGCATGTGTATCTGGCGCCGGGGCAAAGCCTTGTCGGTGGTCACGGGCGGGACAGTGTCGCTCCGTACTGGTGGGTGGGAGTCCAGGTACAAGATATCAGTCAGTGGGGAAACGTGACGGCGGTCCATAAACACGGTCGCCTCGGAGACTGAGTTCGGGCAGGCGTCGGCGCAACGCCGCGATCAGCGGTTTGCGATCGTGGTAGCCGCTGGTCACCTGCAGTTCGTGGGCAAGCGCCAGGGCCT
This sequence comes from Acidithiobacillus sp., assembly GCF_023255755.1. Taxonomy (GTDB): domain Bacteria; phylum Pseudomonadota; class Gammaproteobacteria; order Acidithiobacillales; family Acidithiobacillaceae; genus Acidithiobacillus. The sequence continues at coordinate 10,948 of NZ_JAGDVS010000096.1, forward strand.
TACCCAGCCGTGGCCCAGGGGCGAATCCCAGTGCCATCAGGTCAGGCCCCTTTAACAGCGGATCTGGCAGACCGGTCCACACATTCATCTCTTGCCAGATCTTGCGGGTGACACCTATGGCTGGGGGATGCTCTGCGCCTGCCCCGCGCCCATCTGCCAGGGCAAGATCCAGCAGTAAGGGGCGGTCAGGGACCTGTAGGGCAAGGCGGGCGTAGGCGGCGCGCCCCGCGCCATCGCGGTGCAGGGCATAGGGCGCGCCATGCCAGCGAATGAGGGGCAGCACCTGATGGCTGAGATGGTTACCGGGAAAGTAGCGGCTTAGGAAAGTCTCGGCGGCGACGCGTGCCTGTTCATGTCCGAAAGCGCGCCAGCGGCCTTGGGGGTCGCGCCGGGTGGTGCTGGCTTTGCCGAGGTCGTGCAGCAGGGCGCCAAGCATGAGGATGATGTCGCGCGTTTTGTCGCCGCTGCGGAGTTGGCCGGCAGCGGCAAGCACTCGCCCGGTGTATATCCAGACATCGCCTTCCGGGTGAACATCGGGGTGCTGGGGTACTGCTTGCAGGGCACGGAGTTCGGGGAATCGGGTGATGGCGCCAGTAAGGGCGAGACTATCCCAGGCCCGGATCAGATGCTCGCCGCGCAGGAGCAGAGCTTCCCACTCTTTGCGTAGGCGTTCCTGGGGGATTTCTTGCAGGCGGGGCGCCAATTGGCGGCAGAGTGTGGCGCTCCCGGCTTCAATGGAAAAGCCTAACTGGCCCGCTAACCGGGCCGCGCGGAAAACGCGCAGAGGGTCTTCCCCAAAAGTGTCGGCCGCTACTACGCGGAGCCGCCGGGCGTGGAGGTCCGCTACTCCCCCAACATGGTCCAAGAGGCGCTGAGCCTGCCAGTCCCAGGCCAGAGCGTTGACCGAAAAATCCCGCCGCTGGGCGGCGATGGCCCAGGGCAGGTGCGGGTTGATCTGTCCGCCCCGTGCTTGTGGCAGGGAAATCTCCGCACCGGCCACCACCCAGACTGCACAGCGACCACCTATCCGATGGGCGCCGAAAGGCTCCAGACATTCGGCCAAACGGGCCTCGCCCAATCCGTGTATTTCCAGATCCCAATCGTGGGCGACCACACCGAGCAGCGCGTCCCGCGGTGTACCTCCTACCACCAAGACCCGCGCCCCCGTCCGCTGCAAGGCCGTTAGAACGGGAGTCAGCGCAGCGGGCGGCGTAAGCAGCATGGGAGATCAGCCTTTGCCATGGCCCATTTGCGCCAGCAGTTCGGCGTAGTGTTCGGCGACGACGCGCCGTTTCACCTTGAGGGTGGGGGTTAATTCGCCATTGGCCTCACTCAGTGCCTCTGGCAGCAAGGCGAAACGCCGTACCTGTTCGTGGGAGGGCAGATCGGCGAGGGCGGTCGAGATGGCCGCCTGGATGGCTTTGCGGGTTGCGGCACCGTCAGCGTGGGTGCCGACACGTTCTTTGAGGAGTTCCTGATTGGGGAAAATAAGGGCCATGAGATAGGGCATGCGATCGCCGAAGACGACGGCCTGGTCGATCAGCGCTTGCGCCATCAGTCGCAACTCAATTTTCTGCGGCGGGATGTTCTCACCGGCGGAATTCACGATCATTTCTTTCTTGCGGTCGCTGATATGCAGATAACCGTCCGGGTCCAGGCTGCCCACGTCGCCGGTGTGCAACCAGCCGTCTACCAGCGTCTCGCGCGTGGCACTCTCGTTGTTCCAGTAGCCCAGCATGACGGATGGGCCACGCACCAGGATTTCGCCATCAGCAGCGATACGTCCTTCCAGATTGGGCAGGAACTGTCCCACGGTTCCTGGGCGAATGGCCTCCAGTGGATTGGCGGCGATCACCGGGCTCGCCTCGGTCATGCCGTAGCCCTCAATAACAGGTAGCCCCAACTCAATAAAAAACCGAGCAATTTCAGCATCCAACGGGGCGCCTCCAGAGACGAAGAAACGCAAGCGCCCACCCAGTTTCTTGCGAAGATTGCTGACCAGCAGGCGGCGGGTGATGGAGCGCTGCCAGCGTGCCGCCGGACGCCCCTCTGGATCAATCCCCGCCCCTCGACGCAGAAAACGACCGAGCAGACCCGGTCGATCTTCGATGCCCCGTCGTACCCGGCTATAGAGCAGTTGGAAGACCCGCGGCACGGCGATCATAATGTCCGGGTGAGAGGCCTCCATATCGCGGAGGACGGTGTCCGGGCGCTCCGCGTAGGCGACCTCCAGCCCCAGCAGGTAGGCGCCGAAGTGCCCCGTGCCCCGTTCAAAAACATGGGAGAGGGGCAGAATGGAGAGCAGGCGTTGTCCGGCATGCAGTGGCACCAACGGCAGGAACCCTTCGATATTACTCAGGATATTGCCGTGACTGAGCATGACGCCCTTGGGCCAGCCCGTCGTCCCGGAGGTGTACACGATGGTTGCGGTTTGCTGACGCTGCAATGCCGCCAGATGTTCTTCCAACCTGGTATCGGGTATGGCCGCGCCGTCGCTCTCCAGCGCCGCCCAGTGGCGCAGGCCGGCGTTCTGCGCGGCGGCCGCATCGCGCAGCAGGATACGATCACCGGGCACGCCCCAGCCCTCGCCCCCCATGCGATGCCACTCACCAGCGCCTTCCAACAGTATCAGTCCGGCGCCGCTGTCGCCCAGCACATAGTGAATCTCGCGCGGGCTGAACGTCGGGTAGAGGGGAACGGTAATGGCGCCAACGCTGAGGATGGCAAAATCCATGATCGCCCAATCCAGGGAGTTGGGTGCCATCAGAATGACCCGCTCGCCCCGGCGTACACCCAAATGCAGAAGTCCCCGCGCCCTTGCCCTTACATGCCCTGCGAAGGCCGCTGCGGTCATCGGCTGAAAAACATTGCCCTGCCGTTGCAGGGCAATGGTTCCGCCGGGATCGCAGGCGCAGCGTGCAAAGAGGCCCTCCGGCAGACTCTGGAAGCGGGCGAGGTCGACGACCATGTCAGCGCATGGCCTTCTCGGCGGGCGTCAGACTGCGTTTGAAACTCTCCATGTTGAAGAGGCGATCCATATACTCCTGGGTCGCGCGGGCTGCCGCAGGCAGGCTGATTTCCAGCGCCGGGAGGCGCCACAGCAGCGGAGCGATGGCGCAGTCGAGCACCGAGAGCTCGTCGCCGAAGAGGTAACGCTGCTGGCCGAAGATGCTGCTCAGTCCGGCAAGGGTGCTGCGGATCTGCTCTTTAGCCGTTTTGACCTGCTCGGCACTGTAGCCCGGCTGGAAGAGCGGTGCGAACCAGTCGCGGTCGAAACGTAAGAGACCCAGGCGCACCTTGGCGCGGGAGATGGGATCCACCGGAATCAACGGCGGGTGCGGAAAACGCTCATCCAGATACTCCATAATGAGGACAGATTCGTGGATGGCCAGATCACGATCTACCAAGGTAGGCACCTGATTGTAGGGGTTGAGTTCTGCGAGATCTTCTGGCTTATTGGCGAGATCGACGTCGATGGTCTGGTACTCCATGGCCTTTTCCTCCAGAACAAAGCGGACGCGGTGCGCAAAAACACAATCGTTGCCGGAGTAAAGGGTCATCAGAGTTTTTTTGCTGCTGGGGGTCGCCATGATATACGTCCTTGTATTGGAGAAGCTTGTTTTGGTGCGACCGCGGTAGTGCGGTCACCTGATCCGTTGGATTATACATAACCAGATGCGCCTTGGGCGATGCGCCGCGCCTGCCCGCAAAAAAAGACAATCAACGCATGTGTTAATAAATGTCAACGGAATATTGTCAAGGGTGGCGGGTCGCTGTACACTGCCTGACCAGCCGGTTAGTTGTATAGAGACAACAAAAGTTGTAAAGTAGGCCACACGCATTTAGCGGGAGGGCGATCCCTGAGATCGCGAAAGGGAATATGATCCGTCAGCGCACGCTCAAAAATATGATCTGGGGCACCGGTATCGGCCTGCACAGTGGCAAGAAGGTCTATATTGGCCTGCGCCCGGCGCCGGTAAACACCGGGATCGTCTTCCACCGCAGCGATATCGAGGGTGGCGCCTGGATCAAGGCCGACCCTCTGCACGTGGTGGATACCCGCCTGTCTACCAATATCGGCGATGGTCAGATACGGGTCGGTACTATTGAGCATCTGATGTCGGCACTGGCAGGTCTGGGTATTGATAATGCCTATGTAGATCTCGACGGGCCGGAAGTGCCGATCATGGATGGCAGCGCTGCACCCTTTGTATTCCTCATCCAGTGCGCTGGGATCGAAGAGCAGAAGGTGCCGAAGCGTTTTATCCGCATCACTAAACCCCTCAAGGCCGAAGACGGTGATCGCTGGGTGCAATTAGAGCCCTTCGAAGGTTTCAAGGTGAGCTTTACCATCGATTTTGACCATCCCGTGATGAAAAACGGCGGTCAGGAAGTGACTGTGGATTTCGCGCGGACCTCTTATCTTAAAGAAGTGGCACGTGCGCGTACCTTCGGCTTTATGCGCGAGGTCGAGACCTTGCGGCGCATGGGGCTCGCCCTCGGCGGCAATCTCGATAATGCCATTGTGGTCGATGATTACCGCGTGCTCAATGAAGAAGGTCTGCGTTACACCAATGAGTTCGTGCGCCACAAGGTGCTTGACTCCATCGGTGATCTCTATCTGCTTGGCCACCCACTGGTCGGCCATTTTTCCGGTCACAAGGCGGGGCATGCCCTCAACAACAATTTGCTGCGGGCACTGCTTCTCCGTCAGGATGCGTGGGAGTTTGTGGATTACTCCGAGAGGCGCGCGCCATTTTCCTTTGCTGAGGCGCTGGCGACAGCCTCCGCCTGAAGGCTGTCCAGAGTGGCTGCCAAGCGCTTAAGCGCGACGGCTATGGCTTGTGGCATCTGATCGCTCTCTGCCCGCAGAGCTTGGGCAGCCTCTGCTGAAATGTGAGGCGCTTTCGGGAGTTTGGCCGGTTGCGGCAGCCGGTATGACCAAGGCCGCACCGTGGCGATGATTTGCTGTGCTGGAGTTTTCGGGAAGCGATTATTCCATTGTTTCAGTATGTTTTTTTCATTTCTTCGTAGCCATGAAATCCATACCGGGCTCTGACAGAGCACACTCAGCACCCCCCCGGACCAATCAACCAGCCAGGTATGGTCCTGTGCCTCCAGTGAGAGTAACGCATTCCAGTCGATTTGACGCTCACGCAGTAGCGTTCCGCGACGGCAGACCTCTCCGATCGGCCCGGAAGGGTTTTGCGTCATGGGACGCCAGGTACGTCGTCGTTTATCATCCATAGGCTTTCATGCTACCCTGCTCGATATTTTTTACCTAGGCTCGCGTGCTCATGTTTGGAACTATCATCCGCCATGTCGTTGGCAGTCGCAATGACCGCCTGATCAAGAAGGCCCGTGCCGTTGTGGCGCAGATCAATGCCCTGGAAGGTCGCTACAAGGCCATGGACGATGCCGCCCTCGCCGGGCAGACCTTGCGCTTTAAAGAGCGGGTGGCCCACGGTGAATCACTTGACGCGGTGCTGCCCGAGGCATTTGCGGTGGTGCGTGAGGTGACTCAGCGGGTGATGGGCATGCGCCAGTACGACGTGCAGCTGATCGGCGGCTACATGTTGCATGAAGGTAAAATTGCGGAAATGCGCACCGGTGAGGGCAAGACTCTCGTCGCGACCTTGCCCGCCTACCTCAACGCCCTGCAGGGTAAGGGCGTGCATGTAGTGACGGTCAATGACTATCTGGCCAGCCGCGATGCTCAGTGGGTCAGTAAGATTCACGGCTTTCTGGGCCTGAGCGTGGGTACGATCATCTCGGATATTTCCAGCGAGGAGCGCCGCGCCGCTTATGCTGCCGACATCACCTACGGCACCAATAACGAGTTCGGTTTCGATTATCTGCGCGATAACATGGCGTTTTCTCCTGCCGACCGGGTGCAGCGCGGCCTTCACTACGCCATCATCGACGAAGTGGACTCCATCCTCATCGACGAGGCACGTACCCCGCTGATTATCAGTGGTCCCACTGAAGAGAATACCGACCTTTACTACCGGGTGGACAAACTCGTCGGAAATTTTGTGGTCGATGAGGATTATACAGTCGATGAGAAGGCCCGGCAGGTGATGCTCACGGAAGAGGGTATCGAAAAGGCGGAACGCCTGATGGCGGAAAGCGGCCTGCTGAGTGACGGCAATCTCTATGATCTGGCTAATGTTACCCTGGTTCATCATCTCAATCAGGCGCTGCGTGCCCATGTGATCTACCGGCGGGAAACGGATTATATCGTTCGCGACGGAGAGGTTTGTATTGTCGACGAATTCACCGGACGTATGATGTCGGGGCGGCGCTGGTCTGATGGTCTGCATCAGGCGGTGGAAGCCAAGGAAGGGGTGGCCGTTCAGAATGAAAACCAGACCCTGGCCTCCATCACCTTCCAGAATTATTTCCGCATGTATGAAAAGCTTTCGGGAATGACCGGTACCGCAGACACGGAAGCCTTTGAGCTGAACCAGATTTATGGGCTGGAAGTGGTGATGATACCGACTCATAAGCCGGTGATGCGGACGGACTTTGCCGATCTCATCTACCGCACCAGCCAGGAAAAGTGGACGGCAATTGTTGAGGATATCCGTGATTGTCAGCAGCGTGGCCAGCCGGTACTGGTGGGTACCACCTCTATCGAGCATAACGAATTCTTGTCCCACCAGCTCAAGCAGGCACGGATTCCCCATGAAGTGCTGAACGCCAAGCAGCATCAGCGCGAAGCCGAGATTATTGCCCAGGCCGGCAAACCCGGAATGGTGACCATCGCTACCAACATGGCGGGGCGTGGTACCGACATCGTGTTGGGCGGCAATGTCGGGCATCAGGTGGATATGGTGCTGGCCAATCCGGATCTGGAAGAAGAGGAAAAAACCCAACGGGTCGAGTCCCTCAAGGGTGCCTGGCAAGGACTGCATGATGCAGCGATAGCGGCGGGGGGACTCCATATTGTCGGCACCGAACGTCATGAATCGCGGCGGGTAGACAACCAGTTGCGGGGGCGCTCCGGTCGCCAGGGCGACCCCGGTACCACCCGTTTTTACCTTTCCCTGGATGACCCGCTGATGCGCATTTTCGGCAGCGACCGACTGGGCGGTCTGATGCAGAAGCTGGGGATGAAGGAAGGTGAGGCGATTGAACATCCCTGGGTGACCAAGTCTATCGAGAATGCCCAGCGCAAGGTGGAAAGTCGCAACTTCGATATCCGCAAGCAATTACTGGAATACGATGACGTGGCCAATGAGCAGCGCCGGATTATCTATCAGCAGCGTAATGCCTTCATGGATGCGGATGACGTCAGTTCGGAGATCAAGGCGTTGCGTGATGACGTCCTCGACGCGGTGCTGGCCGACACTGCGCCCGAAGGCGTTATGGAAGAGCGCTGGGATCTGCCCGGCCTGGAATCAGCACTGGAGCGGGTTTTTGGTCTGCAGGTCCCGGTCGGGCAATGGCTGGAGCAGGATAAAGGCCTCGCCTATGCCGCGTTGCGCGAGCGGATCATGGAGATGGTGTTGTCTGCTTATGCGGCCAAGGAAGCGCTCATGGGCAGTGAAATGGCCCATCATCTTGAGAAGTCCATCCTGCTGCAGGTTCTGGACAGTCAATGGAAGGATCATCTGGCGAGCATGGATCATCTCCGCGAAGGCATTCATCTGCGTGGATATGCCCAGAAGAATCCCAAGCAGGAGTACAAGCGGGAGTCCCTGGTCATGTTCAACACCATGCTGGATCGCCTGCGTGAAGAGGTAATCAGTACCTTGTCTCGACTGCATGTGAGCCCGGCGCCGGCAGAGCCAGTGGATTGGGATGCCATCGCCCGTGCCGCCCAGCCGCAGCATTTGCAGTTCTCCCATCCGGATTTCGCGGCGACCGCAACGCCGGCGCCGGCTGTTGAAGATGCGGGCCTTGCATTGGCGGGGCTGGGAATCATTGGCGAACAGGAAGCCAGTCACCGTCTCGCAATCAATGATGACAAGGTGGGGCGGAATCAGCCTTGTCCTTGCGGTTCCGGTAAAAAATACAAGCATTGTCATGGGCGTTTGCAATAAGGAAAACGTATGGCCGTCGGTCTCCACCCTCCCCGGAATATCCTGCCCATAGCGGGGGTTCGCCTGAGTGTGGCGGAGGCGGGCATTCGCTATGCGAAGCGTCGTGATCTGACTCTGATCCATCTCGCGGAAGGGTCCCAGGTGGCGGGTGTTTTTACCCGCAACCGCTTTTGTGCAGCGCCCGTACTGGTAGCTCAGCGTCACCTGGCAGATGGGTCTGGCGTGCGGGCGCTGGTGATCAATACGGGCAATGCCAATGCGGGTACGGGTGCGGCCGGTTTGCAGGCGGCAGAGGCGAGTTGTCGGGTGGTGGCCGAGCAGTTGGGTTGTCCGCCCAGGGCCGTGCTGCCCTTTTCTACCGGTGTGATCGGCGAAGCGGTGGCGCTGGCGGAGAAAATTGCGGCGGTGCTGCCGACCATGGCCGGGCAACTGGCGGAGAATCAATGGGAAGCGGCGGCGGCAGCGATCATGACCACGGATACCATCGCCAAGGCCTGTTCCCGCCAGGTAGAACTGGATGGTGTTACGATCACGGTAACTGGTATGGCCAAGGGATCGGGGATGATCCGCCCGGATATGGCCACGATGCTGGCCTATATCGCTACCGATGCACCTTTGCATGGGACTGCCTTGCAGCAGTGTCTGCAAGAGGCCATGGCACAGTCCTTCAACCGCATTACGGTGGACGGTGATACCTCTACCAACGATGCCTGCATCCTGATGGCGACGGGGCAGGCGGCGCTGCCTCCCATCGCTGCGGCGACGGATCCCAGCTACGTAAGTCTGAGAGACGCCATCACGGCGGTGGCGCAGTGGCTGGCGCAGGCTGTTGTGCGCGATGGCGAGGGGGCGACCAAGTTTATTCCGATCCATATCCTGGGCGGGCGTGACGAAGCAGAGTGTCTGCAGGTGGCTTACCGGATGGCCCATAGTCCATTGATCAAGACGGCGTTCTTTGCTTCCGACCCGAATTGGGGGCGCTTGCTGGCGGCCATCGGTTCAGCCGGCGTGGACGACCTGGAAGTGGATGGGGTACAGGTCTGGCTGGGCGATACGCGCATCGTGCGGGATGGTGCCCGCGACCCCGGTTACAGCGAGACGGCTGGGCAGATGGTAATGGCCCGGGAGGAAATCCCGGTGCGGGTTGATCTGGGCAGGGGTGCCGCCGAGGCGCAAATCTGGACCTGCGACTTGTCCTATGACTATGTACGTATTAACGCCGATTACCGTAGCTGATGCCCACCGTTCCCGTCGCAACCGGAATTATTGAAGACGCCTCCGGGCGTCTGTTGGTTTCACTGCGCCCGGAGGGCAAGCCCTGGCCGGGCTTTTGGGAATTCCCCGGTGGTAAAATCGATCCCGGCGAAACGCCGGAACAGGCCCTGGTCCGGGAGCTCTGGGAAGAGCTGGGGATTACGGTAACGGCGCCGGAGCCTTTCCGGGTGTTGGATTATACCTATCCGGAGCGGACGGTGCGTCTGCATTTCTATCGGGTGCGGCATTGGCTGGGCACGGCGCACGGGCGGGAAGGACAGAAAGTACGCTGGCTTTATCCCTGGGAAATTCCTGCGTTGGAATGCCTGCCTGCGAATCTCTGCATGACGGCGGCCGTATTGGCGGAGGCCTTGCCCCATCCGCCCCTCTGTCTGATTGCCGATCCGGGCAAGGTGCCCCTACTCGATTTGCAGAGGTCGCTGGAAGCGGCACTCGGTGCCGGATTGCGCTGGCTGGTGTTGCGTTGCAAAGCGGTGCCTGATGACTCTAGCGCTGATGTGTTGGCGGCACTGTGCGCCGGGGCGCTGGCGCAGGGGGCGCAGGTCTACCTTAATCATCCTGATCCCCTGCCCGACTGGCCGCGCTCTGGTCGCCACCTGACCCAGGCGCAGTCAGACGCAGGCGTAAAACCCGATGAGGCATTCGGGGTGTCCTGTCATGATGCCGCAGGGTTGCAGCGGGCGGCGCGTCTCGGGGCGCGCTACGCCTTTCTCTCGCCGATTTTCCCCACCCCGAGCCATCCGGGTGCGGCGGCGCTGGGACTTCAGGCTTTTGCGGCGATGGCCGCTGAATCGTCTCTGCCCCTCATTGCGCTCGGCGGAATGACAACAGCACGGGTGCCCACGGCGCTGGCTGCTGGCGCGCGCGGTGTGGCGGTGCTCTCCGGTATTCTCGAAGCGCAGGATCCTGCCGCCGCTGCCCGCGCATTTCTCCAGCATTGGGACGGATAAATGGCCCTTATTTCCGTCGTGATTCCGCTCTATAACGAGATCGGCAATGTCTCACCACTCTGTACAGCCCTTAGCAATGTCCTGGGGGGCGCCGATGCCGAGGTGATCATCGTCGATGATGGCAGCCGGGACGGGAGTGCCGCCGCGCTGGACCGGGAGGCAGAGGCGCGCGGCGCGCGTTTCAAAATCATCCACCTGCAACGAAATTTTGGACAGACTGCGGCGATGCAGGCGGGGATTGATGCGGCTCTGGGCGAAGTGATTGTGACCCTGGATGCAGATCTGCAAAATGATCCGGAAGATATCCTGCCTCTGGCGCAGCGCTTGCTGGAGGAGAATCTGGATGTGGTGGCGGGTTGGCGAAAAAACCGGCAGGACAGTCTGTTGTTGCGCAAGATTCCGTCGCGGATTGCCAATCGTTTGATCCGCCGCCTCACGGGTGTTTATTTGCATGATTATGGTTGCACCCTCAAAGCCTATCGTGCCTCGGTGATCAAGGGCGTGCGCTTGTATGGCGAAATGCATCGCTTCATCCCGGCCTGGCTTTCCACCCTGACTTACACGGATCGCATCGTTGAGGTGCCCGTGCGCCATCATCCGCGTCGGGCGGGGCAGAGCAAGTATGGGATCACCCGCACCTTGCGGGTACTGGTGGACCTGCTGTTTGTGAAGTTTTTTCTCAGCTACAGCCAGCGTCCGATGCATTTCTTTGGGGTGACCGGGTTGGCGCTGCTCAGCATCGGCTCGGCTATGCTGCTGTATCTTTTCATCGATAAATTCGGTTTTGGTGCGGAAATCTCCGGGCGCCCTATACTGATTGCCGGCGTGCTGTTTTTCCTCGCGGGGCTGCAATTCCTCAACACTGGCATACTCGGCGAGATGCTGGCGCGCATCTATCATGAGTCTCAGGATAAAAAGACCTACGTGGTGCGCCACACCGTACATTTTGATCCGCCCGCGTGAAACCCATTCCCATTCTGATGTATCACAATGTCGCAACAGCTCCCAAGGGGGTCAAGCTGCGCGGCCTTTATATCTCCCCCCGGCGTTTTGCCCGGCAAATGGCGTTACTGCACTGGTTGGGTTATCAAGGGCTGTCCATGTCTGCCGCCATGCCCTACCTGCGCGGAGAGCGGGAAGGCAAAGTGGCGGTGATCACGCTGGATGATGGCTATCGGGATAATCTCGAATATGCCATGCCGGTGTTGCAGCGCCATGGTTTTACGGCAACCTGCTACGTGGTGAGTGCCGCCATCGGTACCGACAATCACTGGGATGCGCAGCACTTAGGCACACATAAGCCACTGATGAACGTGCATGAGCTACATCGCTGGCAGGAGGCTGGAATGGAGATCGGGGCGCACAGCCGTCATCATCTCCGTTTGCCGGAGTTGAATGAGCCCGAGTTGGATGACGAGGTGGCAGGATCCAAGCGCGAGTTGGAAGGCCTTTTGGCGGTGCCGGTGACCCAGTTCTGTTATCCCTATGGTGCGGTGGGGCTGCGCGAGCGGGAGGCGGCTCGGCGCGCTGGCTTTGTTGCCGCAGTGACGGTGCGGCGGGGCCGTGTCTTGCCGGGGGCTGACCTTATGGATTTACCGCGGGTGATGGTCGGTGGGCATCATGCGCCCCATGTTTTCCCCCTGCAACTGCTGACCCGACATGAGGAGCGCCATTGACCGCCACCCCGCGTTTGCTCTGGGTGGGCACCAACCCCGGCGGTGGCGGTACGGAGACGCACATGATCACCCTGAGTCGCGCCCTGGCCGAGCAGGGGGCGGAGGTGCATTGTCTGGTGCATCCGCAAGGACGGATCGCGCAGGCGCTGGAGACGGCGCCGGTGACCCGGCATTTCGGGGTCTTCCGCAACAGCGCCGATCCCGGCGGCATCCGTGCTCTGCGTCGGGCTATCCGTGTGGTGCAGCCGGATTGGGTTATCGGCAGCTTCAGCAAGGAATACTGGCCGCTGGCGCTGATCAGCCGCAGTGAGGGGCGGCGCCTCGCGCTCTTTCGGCACATGGATCTGCGACTCAAGCCCAGCACCCGCTGGCTGCTCTCGCGCTGGCCGCTGCGCCTGTTCGCTATTTCCGCCTATTTGCGGGAGCGCCTGATCTTGCAGGGCGTGCCCGCAGAACGTGTCGAAGTGTTGGCGAATCCCCTGCGCCTGGCAGATTTTCAGCGTGATTTCACGGCACGAACGCGGCAGCGCGCCGCCTTGGGATTGGCAGATGAGGATTTTCTCGTGGGCTTTGTCGGCGCCTGGCACCGGGGCAAGGGGGTGTTCATGCTTGCCGACGCCATCGACGCCGCGCATGCCACAGATGCACGGGTGCATGGGCTGTGGTTGGGGGGAGGCACCCATGAAGCGGAGTTGCGCGCACGTCTGGAGGACAAGCCCTGGCATCATTTGCTGGGCTGGCAAGACCCGGCAACGCCCTGGTACAGCGTCATGGATGCCCTTGCCCTGCCTTCCATCGAGCCGGATACCTTTGGGCGGGTTTGCCTGGAGGCGCAGGCCTGCGCCACCCCGGTGCTGGGCGCGGCCATGGGTGGTATCCGGGAAAGTTTTGCGGCGGATCGGAGCGGCCTGTTATTACCTGCCGGGGAATGGGCGGATTGGCGGGACGCCATTTTGCGGCTGGCAGCAGACGTCCCTCTGCGCGAGGGTTTGGCTGGGGTCGGACCGGATTACGCCCGGCGCTTTGATGCGGATGTCATCGCCCGCGATTTTCTGGCCACCTTGCTGCGATGACACAGATGCCTCCACGTCTTATGATAGAGGCTGTTTATTCGCTGAGGCAGGGGGAAAGGTCATGCTGGTAGCCATGTTACGGCCTTTATCCATCAAAGAGTATGTGGCCCGTATAGACCTGTCCGGCGTCGATCTGCCCTTGGCCCCGCAGACGGATTGAATGCCGCGCTGATGCCACGTCCTTTACCCGTAGAACCCCACCGCATACTTCTGATCAAGTCGCACAGTGCAGGTATCGGCGACATCCTGCGCAGTTCGGCGGCCTGGGCGGTGCTCAAAAAGCGCTGGCCGGATGCGGAACTGCATCTGGTGTTTCTGAGCCGCTGGCCCGGTTATCCGAGCGAGGCGCTGATTCGGGAGCACTATCTGCTGTCCAGCGCCCATTTTCTGTCCATGCAAGAGGGGCGCTTTGCCGGTATACGGGGTGTTGGCCCGCGTGCGTGGCGCCGATTACTGCCGGAGCTGAGGCACATCGCGCAGGACCTGCAACCGGACCTGATCATCGACCACGAACCTTTCGGTATAGAGACGAGCATCGCCACCCGCTGGATGCGGCGTTTTTGCGCGGCACCTGCGGTCGGGGTGAATCAGGTGCTGGGGCGGGGGCGACTCTATGACCATGCGGGGCCGAGTTTACAGGACTACGCCCAGCGGCATGAATTGTCCTGGCCCATGGACTATACGGAGCGGGACTTCGCGGCGTTGGCGGCTTTGGGGCTGGAGCGGGATGGCCAGCGGATCGTGTTGCAGGAAACGGAGGCTGGGCGCTATGTTCGCGAATCTCTGCAATCCCGGTTACCAGAAGACCGCCCTGTTATCGGAGTGAACATTGGTTGTGGTACGCCAGATGCGGAAAAAAAACGCCCCTCCGTCGGATTTCTGGTGGAAGTGATGGGGCAGGTTGCGGCCGCTTCTCCCCATATTCTTTTGCTGACCGGCGCGCCAAATGAACGCAGCATCAATCAGGATTTTCTGGGGCAATATGCTGCGCGCTGGGGTGATGTCGGACACATCCTGGATATTGCTGGCCAGACCACTCCCAGCGGCCTGACGGGAGCTCTTGCGATTTGTGATATCTTCGTGTCCAGCGACTCCGGGCCGTACCACATGGCCGTCGCCATGGGTCTACCCACGCTGGCGCTGTTTAATTTTCCAAGTCCGGAACATTACCATCGTGAAGCATCCGTCGTCGTGACCGGAAATGGTAGTGGCGATAGTGATACGATGGTGTCCAGCATTTTACGATTGCTTGATAAAAATAAGGTTTTTATGTCATGAAGTGGAGAGTCCCGGATGGGCTAATGTTTACAGCGTATGCCTTGCCATTATTCAGCTTCCCGCTGAGTACGGCAGGTGCCGGTGTCTCGGTAGGGCTTTTGCTGGTGCTTTATGCCGTAAGCGGCCATTGGCGGGAATGGCGCCAGATTTCCGCGCGGCCCTGGGCGATACCACTTGCGCTGCTCATCGGTTGGACGCTCCTCGGTCTGCTATGGACCACAGATATGTTCTTCGGAATGAAGGTCGCGGAAGCCACTAGTTACGGTATTTTGGCATTTATAGGCGCCACATTGCCCTGGAAGACGCGCTGGATAAAATTATTAATCAGGCTATTTCTTTCTGGTTTGTTGATCAACGAATTCCTGGCAGCCATGATGACTTGGGGAGTTTTTCCGTGGAAGAATACCGGCGGTATGAACTATACGGGTTTTTGTGGTCATATTTTCCTTTCTTTGGCAATTGCCCACGCACTTCTGTGGCTGACTTGGGACTTCCGGAAGCAATGGAACTTTCCCCGCTGGGTTAATGTGCTTGTCGGTCTGCTACTGTTTGCGCAACTGCTCGTTATACCGGGGCGTTCTGGGCAATTACTGCTCGTAATTCTGCTTCCTATAGCGATTTGGATGCTCTATCCCGGACGCTGGCGCTACTGGATGATCATGGCTTTTTCTTTGGCTGTGATTGGCTTGTTGGCAATACCATACATCCGTTCTTATTTTATGCTTGGAGTTCAGGGGTTGTTGAGTTTTAATTTGAGCCATGCAGCTATTTATTCAAGCTGGGGTATTCGTCTTCTGGCAATGATCGGTGGTGTGATGATGTTCCTTGCACATCCATTTTTTGGGGTAGGGACAGGTGATTTTTATCCCGTCATATTGAAAATGCAGGCGGCACACCAGATTCCGGAGACTCCCGATTTTGTCATGAATGCTGCGGCTAACAGCTATATCAGTGAAGCGGCATCTTTGGGGGTTGTCGGTCTTGGGCTTTTCCTCTGGTTCCTCTGGTCCTTGGGGCGTGAAATGTGGAGGTCGCGAGATCTTCCGCAGAACTGGTTCGCGCTTACTTACTTTGCCATTTATGTCATTGGTGGGCTTTTCGATGGTTTGAGCTGGGGGTACGCTGACGCCATTACTATTGCGTTGATGGCTGGTTTGCCTCTATACCAAAGGTCTGTGATTGAGCTTTCAGGGCTCAGTGCACCGTAATGTGCGCTCGCCTGCCGGTAGGCTATCCTGAGCGGATTTTGATAAAGTGATTGTTCCAAAGTGTGGCAGACCCTGAAAATGGGGCTGGGTCATTCAGATGGATTAACCTCACGGGTATGACGCTGGTGTGAGGTTAATGTATTTGATATTGTTAACAGAATGGGATATGCCATGGAATTTCCGTTGTCTGTATCTATTATAACGCTAAATGAAGAGCGTAATCTTGAACGTTGTCTGCGGTCAGTAGCTGATCTGGCTTCGGAAATCGTCGTTGTAGACTCGGGATCGAGCGATGCAACTGAAGAGATCGCGAAGCGCTACGGCGCTCGTTTCTTTAGTAATCCGTGGCCTGGCAACGTTGCACAAAATCAGTTTTCATTCAATCAGTGTGAGCAGCCGTGGGTGTTATCCATTGATGCTGACGAAGCGCTTAGTGCAACGCTGTGTGACTCAATTCGACAGGTAATGGCAGCCCCCCCAGATGACTGTGACGGATGGCTTGTAAATCGTCGTACTCGATATTTAGGACGTTGGATCTCGCATATTTGGTATCCAGAGTGGCGGCTTCGGCTGGTGCGTCGGGAGTCTTCAAAATGGGTTGGTCCGGATCCGCATGGTCACATAGAGGTTTCGGGTCCGGTGTGCAAGCTGAATGGCGACTTACTTCATTATACTTATCGGGATTTGGATGATCAGCTTGCTAAGCTTATCTCCTATGCGCGGACAACATCTTCGGTTAAATATTCAAAAGGTGCCCGGATGAACCCTTTTAAACTAGTGTTATCACCGTGGCTTCGTTTTCTTCGCGATCTGATACTCAAAAGTGCATGGAGGGATGGGTATCGCGGGGTTATGATCGCGTACGCGGGTGCCTTTTCCTCATTTATGAAACAGGCCTACTTGTATGAACTGGAATGCCGCGAACGCGAAACGGATCACGATTAGTGCGGTTTGCCAATAGATTATGAAACTCCTCCTGCTGCGCCTGAGTTCCATGGGCGACGTGCTACATACCCTGCCGGCGGTGACCGATTTGCAGCAGGCCCGGCCGGATTTGCACTTGCATTGGTTGGTAGAGCCCGCATTTGCGCCCATCGCACTGCTGCATCCAGGGGCTGCGCGGGTGATTCCGTTCTCTCTGCGCAACTATAAAGAGCGGTGGCGCGGGCTGGCGGTCGCATTGCGGGATTTGCGGCGAGACTTGCGGGCAGAGGGGTATGATCAAATTCTTGATGCCCAGGGCCTCTACAAAAGTGCGTTGCTGGGCCGCTTGGGCGGGGCGCCACTGTGGGGTCTGGATGCCGCCAGCGCCCGCGAACCGGGTGCCGCCCGGCTCTATCATCGTCGCTTTCCTGTGGCTTGGGGGCAGTCCGCCATCAGCCGGAATCGCCAACTGTTCGCCCAGGCTCTAGACTACCCCTTGCCGGAGACGCCGCCAGATTATGGTTTGCAGGTGGCCGCTACGCGCCTGCGTAAAGACACACTGGCGCAGCCTTGGAAGGAACTGGTGCAGCAACCCTTTGTGCTGGGGTTTCACGGGACCTCGCGGGAAAACAAGGAATGGCAGGAAGACTATTGGCGGGCACTGGCCGCCCTGTTGCGACAGGCGGGATTGCGTTTGTTGCTGCCCGCGGGCAATGCGCGCGAGGCGGCGCGAGCCCAGCGCATTGCGGAGCAAACGGATAATGTGGTCGCCCTGCCCCCCGCTACGTTGCTGGAGCTCGCCGCTGTGATCGTGCGGGCTGATGCCTATGTCGGTATGGATACAGGACTTTCTTATCTGGCCGGTGCCTTGGGGCTGGCGGGGGTTACTTTGTACGGACCGACGGCCAGGGATCGATTTTCTGTGGCGGAGGACCATCAGGCCAGCCTGCAAAGCCTCGAGCCTTGCGCGCCGTGCGGTAAATCCCGATGCCCGTTGCCGGAAGCAAAAAATGGCCTGATACTCTGCCAGCAGGCATTACGCCCAGAGCAGGTCTGGACGGCCTTATCCCCTTTGCTGGAGCAGCGATCATGAAATACCCCCTAGTGCTCCTGCCGGATGAGCGCCGCCGCTACCGGCGGCACCAGTTCTGGACGGATCACGGCATTTTCCGCGAGCTGTTTTATGCAAATTTTCACGAGATTGCAACAGGGGTGTTTCGCTCGGCCCAGCCGTCGCCGGTCCAGTTACGGCACTGGCAGCAAAAGCATGGTCTCTGCACGGTATTGAACCTGCGTGCCCCGGCACCCCACGAACCCCATTACCGTCTGGAGCAGGAGACTTGTGATGCCCTGGGCATGACGCACCTGACCCTGCACGGCTTTGGCTCCCGGGACCTGCCGGAACGCGACAAGTTGCTGGCGGCCATAGAGGTGCTGGATCAATTACCCCAACCTTTTTTGCTGCACTGTAAATCCGGCGCGGATCGGGCCGGTTTCATCAGCGTGCTGTATCTGCATCTGGTGCGGGGGATACCCCTCAGCGAGGCGCAGCGGCAACTGCGTTTGTGGCCTTTCGGTCATATCCGGCATGCCAATACCGGCATTCTCGACTGGTTTTTCATCAGTTACCACGATGCTGCCGCCTGCCAGCCCGGCTTGACCCTGCGTGCCTGGATCAAGGACGGGTATGATCGCGAGCGCGTCCTGAAAAACTTCCGGCCCTGGTATCGTCTGGACTGGCTGACCGACCGTATTTTGCACCGCGAATGATGAGTCGCCACCTCTACGCCTTTCTGCTCTGGCTGCTCAGCCCTGTCGTTCTGGGTTTTACCCTCTGGCGGGCCTGGCGACGACCTGCCTACCGGGAGCGCTGGTGGGAGCGTTTCGGCTGGGGGCCGCGCCGTTCGGATCGGCCCATCTGGATTCATGCGGTGAGTGTGGGGGAGACCATCGCGGCGATTCCCCTGGTGCGGGCTTTGCAGGCACGTTATCCGGAGGTGCCCATTCTGATGACCAGCACAACGCCGACGGGAGCTGCTGTAGTTAGTCAGCGTTTGGGTACGGAAGTGCTGCAGTATTACCTGCCTTATGACCTGTCCGCGGCGGTCACGCGCTTTTTGCGCCGCCAGCGACCGCGCCTGGGGATTATCATGGAAACGGAGATCTGGCCCAATCTCTGTCATGCAGCCAGCCGCGAGGGCGTGCCTCTGATGCTGGCCAATGCCCGGCTCTCGCAGCGTTCGCTTCGGGGTTACGCACGTTTCCGGACGCTCTTTGCCCCCGCATTGGCCAGTATGAGCGCCATTGCGGCCCAGGGTTCGGAGGATGCGGCGGCTTTTCGCCGCCTGGGGGCAGAGCATGTGGTGGTGACCGGTAATATCAAATATGACCTGCCGGAACCCGTCGCCGCGCGGGAGCGGGGGCGCCAGTGGCAGCAGCGCTTCGGTGGGCGACCGGTCTG
>NZ_JAGDVS010000138.1 GCF_023255755.1 Acidithiobacillus sp.
GTTAAAGGCTTCATGTAGAGATTTTCGTTTGAATGACCGGTCAAGACTGGAAGCGGACCTTGGGTTGCACGGCACCAGTTATTCGTGGTGAATAAGTCGAGAAAGGACTATTTCGCATCTTGAGGTTCACTCCTGAAACAGCAGCGTAATAATCAAGGAAAATCGGATGGATGTCAGAACCCTATGGTTTATAGTTCTAATCACTTCAGCCTTTATTTTGGCTTTTATACTTTTTAATCTATATAAGGACCAGATCAGAGCACTTCCATCGTTTAGAAAATCAGGATACATAGGAAAGCAAAACAACATATCAGCCTCAATAAATCTGGTATTATTGTGTTTTTCTTTGTATGAGTTTATTAACGGCCTTGCATCCGGAAAGGTTTATTCGATATACCAAGTTTTTATCGGCGGGCCTTCAGTTGTGCAAAGCGCAAACTCTTATGTTTATTGATTTAATATGTTGTTATGGTTTTCTCTTTTTATATATTGTGGTCCTTACTACTTCATAAGATCAAAAAAAATAATACGCTAATGTTTTTACGGCGGGTTTACCATGCGACAAAATTGCATCAAATGTTTGCGGCTGGACTATACGTTTCGCATCTGGCCATTTTCGAGTGGCGTCATAATTGTAATCATGGGCGCTCTGTAAATCAATGGGTTGAGGTTCTCCAAAAGCATTCCCAGTATGTCCCGGTTTCCGGTCATGATGGCGAGTTGTGAGAACACGATTGGCAAACTGCTGGTCGATAGCTATCGTTGCCCCGCCGCCGTTGAGCTCTGATGGTCGGCAGCAGACTGATTGCAGTCGTTCAGCAGCGGTAAGCAAATGACCCAAAGCGGCCATTCAAGGTGGGAATAGTCAGCGCCCGGAGTTCGGCCAAACCTGACAAAGAGGCATCTTTGAAATATGGCTGGTTATAGGTGGCAAGCGGACCCTATTGTTATCTGGCGTTTAAAGCGGTAATCTCAAACATGCGTGTGAGCACTCGCGGATGAAAAGCTGCCTCTTTAGCCGAAATTGCCCAAGGGTACTCCCTCTGTAATCTCCAAATCTAGCTGACATTTTCAATGCGGCCTGAGGCAGCACGACTTCGTCGTGGCTTTTGATTGGAGATTCACATGAATACCGAAAACCTGCTGCGCGCAGTCCGCCCTGTCAACCTTCTGATTCCCCGTCCCGGCCAACCCGAATCTGCAGAACCGAAGTTCTGGGCAATGCAGCTAGCGGGCTTACACTGCAATCACGTCAAAAAGTCGGCCAAAGTCCTTCGGGACGCTCGCAAGCGCTCCGATCAGCCCATTCCCGAAGATGTTTCCCTGAAAGTCAGCAGCCTCCACCATGGACTTGCACAAGCACTAGGCAGCAAATCCTTCGATGCTTGGCGGTATACCGAACTGGAACTTATCGACTTCCTCCAGACCCGCGGCATGACCCGCCCCGCCGACTTGATCAGTTGGCCCCGCATGTTTTCCTCCAGCCTGAAAGCCCGTCAAGTATCGGATCGTCTCTTCAATTCTGGCCTGCCGATGCCGGAAAGAATTTTCACCGGCGTCGGCTCCAAGTTTTTCGCCGCAAGCGGCCTCGGCCGTTACGATATGCATCAACTGGCCGATGGTCCCCTCTATAGTGACGAAGCCCGACTCAAATGGTGTGAAGATCGGGCCAACCAAGTAGTTCTCTCCTTGGAGCGTGAATTCGATTGTGATGCCGATGCACCGGACTTTCTTGAATTGACCGGCCGTGACCTGTTGCTTCATTCATACCGTTTTGATCACATCGCCGTCGCCTTCAACCTTCTAGGCGACAATCTGGTGGCACCAATGCAACGGCCGCCCGAGTTCCGTTTGTACAACGCCAGCGAGGACGAACTTGTTTTTGACCGCAGGGTTTTCGATATCTTTCGCCAGGAAATCGAACGTTCTGAATCAGGCTGGGTTGATATCATTCCGTTCCCCGGCAACGACAACATCGTTTTCCTGAAAGAGGCAAACGGTGCATTTGACTGGGTCATCCGTGATCAGCGGGACGAAGTCTTTACGGGGAATCCATACCACCCGTTCTTCAAAAGTCACGAACTGCCAACCGCGATGAAGGAATCCCGGTTCAAGGCACATCTCTATTTCAAAACCGGTGAATGGTATGAGCGACTGGAGCACAGTGCAGAAACCCGCCATTATGCAGAAGGTGGGACAGTTGCTACCTGGCCGGGTTACCTCAAGCTGCTCATGCGCGAACTAGTGGCAACACGCGGTAACTATGCGCAGCCGACTCAGCCGAAGGGGTGGGGGGCTCAGAACTTTGCCCCCCATCGGCTCAGCGGTTACTGCTTGATGGTTTCGCCGCCGGTGACGATCCAGGAATTCTGGCTTTTCTTCGAGAGTTCGGATTGGCGGAATGATCGCGTAACCCGCTCACATAACAAGGCCCAGCTTGAAGATGATATCGCCGCAGTCAATCTGCACGATGACGACCATCTTCCAGCGAGCGTAACGTGGTTTGATGCCTTGGCATATTGCCGCTACTACGAGCAGAAAACCGGTTTCCACGTTCGCCTGCTGAAGGTAGAAGAGTGGAAGCAAATTAGTCCGCCCCCTCTCCTAGATATCGAACAAGACGGCTGGGCTGACTTAACTAGGGTCGTTACTGGCGAAGATGGGAAACCCGGGGACGAAAGCTGTCATCGTTATCCAGAGTCCAGCGACGGTGGTGGATTCCTGCGTTTTGGCAAAGAATTAACCTGGACGCAGAATCAACAGGGGCTTCCCTTCGTATCTGTCCTAGATTTCGGTGAATGGTTAGCCGACTATGCTGATGGTTTTGCCCCTGTAGCCAATGCGGCGACCGGCAAAGCTCTTATGAGCGGTCCTCTTGATCGGGATCGCTGTCCAGCGCATCTGACCATGCGCTACAAAGGCTTGAAGGTCGGCTTCCGCCTCTGCTACGTCACACACCCCGACGCTTAACTCGTTCAGGAGATGACCATGACGCATTCCTTGACGAGGAGGGGGCGCGTACGCCCGCGGCTATCAGAACTGGTGATTAACTGGCACATCACCGAAGCCTGCAACTATCGCTGCCGTTATTGCTATGCCCATTGGGCTGGCAGTGGTCGGGAGCTCATTCATAACATCCCGGCCACCACGCGGATGCTGGAAAATTTGTGGCTGTACTTCCATCCGAGAAATCTTGCAAACCCACTTCGTCGGCAGATGGATTGGCAGGGCGTGCGGCTCAATCTAGCAGGCGGAGAACCCCTCCTCTACCCAGAGCGTGTAAGCCAGATCCTGCTCGCAGCACGCAATATCGGCTTCACCACCTCCCTGATCACCAACGGCAGTTTGTTATCGCCTGCCGTTACAGCGCAGATTGCTCCGCACCTTTCCGTGCTGGGGGTCAGCCTAGATTCTGGCGAATCCCCTACCAATCGCCTGATTGGGCGGCAAGGCCGGCATGGCCAGTTGCTGATAGTCGAGCAACTGGCGGAGGTTATTGAAGAAGCCAGGCGCTGCAATTCTAGTCTGCAGATCAAGCTCAACACCGTCGTCAACGCGCTCAATTGTCATGAGGATCTAAGCGTATTGCTTCAGCGTTTGGCACCTCAACGCTGGAAGATACTGCGCATGCTTCCCGTGATGACCAACGAATTGATGGTTAGCGATTCTGATTTTCAGGACTTTATTGCTCGGCATCAGCATCTAGGCCACATTCTGTGCGTCGAGGACAACACGGAAATGGTTGAGTCCTACTTAATGATCGACCCGCTCGGCCGCTTCTTCCAAAATGCATCAGGCCAATCAAGCTATCGCTCCAGTTGTCCGATCCCGGAAGTCGGCCCCGAACAAGCGTTTGCTGAGGTTGGCGTGGACGCCGCCAAGTTTTGCGCGCGCTACCTCGGACATCTCGAAGACGCCTCAGTATGAAACGGTACAGCGCCTCGAAGGGATGATGATTACTGGGAAGATTTTTAAATCGCAGATATCTTTTCCCTTGGGCTGTATCCTGATACAACTGCGGCCTGAGGAGAGCAATTTTACCGCCCTTCCACGGCATGCAATCAGGGATATCATGGTCTATGGCTTTAAAAAACATCAATGAGGCCGAATTTGGAGCCCTAATCCGTGGACTTGCGCAAGACGTCGTTGATGCCCACATTCACTGGGGTCAGCTAAACGCCCTTCAAGCGCAGTTGGACAAATGGCCAGAGGTGTCTTTACCGGCTCGACTCGCGTCACACTGAGCCTCGGCTTTCATCGCCTGTAGCCGGGCGCCCTCTGTAAACTGGGCAGGCGAGGAGGTCGTCGATTGCCAGACTCAGTGCCAGAGAGTAACCCTGATCTCCGCAAGATCATCCATGTGGACATGGATGCCTTCTTTGCGGCCGTAGAACAACGCGACAGGCCGGAGCTCCGCGGTCAGCCTTTGATCGTTGGCGGCGACCCAAACGGCCGGGGAGTCGTTGCCACCTGTAGCTACGAAGCCCGACGTTTTGGAATCCACTCGGCCATGTCGGCGGCACGGGCCCGCTCCCTCTGCCCGCAGGCCATCTTTGTCCGTCCCCGCATGGAAGCCTATCGAGAGGCCTCCCGTCAGGTTATGGCTATCCTGCGCAGTTACACACCGCTCGTGGAGCCACTGTCGCTGGATGAGGCCTTTCTGGACGTCACTGCTGCCACCGCCGATGGTATCCTGGCGGTCGAAATCGCCCGCGAGATACTGGACCGCATTCATCGGGAAACGAGGCTGACCGCTTCGGCAGGGGTCTCCTATAATAAGTTGCTCGCCAAGCTCGCCTCCGACTGGCGCAAGCCCCATGGGCTTTTCGTTATCCCGCCCGAACGTGGTCTCGACTTCTTGGCGCCGCTGCCCGTTGGCAAACTGCATGGTGTGGGCCCGGCCACTGTAAAAAAACTATCCGCTATGGGTATCGACACCGTCTCGGATCTGCGGGCGATAGCGCAGGAGAGGTTGATTAGGTGTTTCGGTAAGGCTGGAGCTTGGTTTTACGAAGTGGCGCGGGGGATCGATAGGCGGCCCGTGCAGCCGACCCGCCAACGGAAATCGGTGGGTACCGAGCGGACCTTCTCGGAAAACCTGGAGGATCGAAGGACCATGCTGGCCACGTTACAGCAGATGGCCGAGCAGGTTGCGGCCCGTCTCCAGGCACTCGCCTTGGCGGGCTACACGGTGAACATCAAGGCACGCTTTCCCGATTTTGCCACGGTCACCCGAGCGCATACGGCGACCGAGGTCATCGGGAATACGGAAACCATCGTGGCATTGCTACCAGAACTACTGGATCGGGCAGTTCCCCAGGGTGCGTCCGTGCGTCTGCTGGGAATCACAGTGAGCGGTCTCGTCCAAATACAGGCGGCAAGCCAAGGCGCCCGCCAGCTGAACTTGCTGGACGGAATCCCCGATCTGCGGTAAGAACATGGCAAGAGAATAGGCGGTGATGCAGCGTAACTGGTCATTGAGAATGCAATGTCTTGTCCAGGATTTACATTGAAGTGACGCAAAAGTCCGGCAGCGGCAGAG
>NZ_JAGDVS010000105.1:0-2396 GCF_023255755.1 Acidithiobacillus sp.
TTCCATAGCGGGTTGCAGGGAAGGATCATCCAACTCAGCCAGCGCCATGAGCACGGACCAGGTCCCGTAGACGTAATTGGTCCCCCAGCGCCCCAGCCAGGCCCCGGATGACTCTTGTTCACGCAACAGATAAGCCACGGCACGCCGCAAAATATCCCGGTCCCGTGGCCGCGCCAAATGCGCCAGAAAGGCCACCACGCGCCCGGTGACATCGGCCGTCGGCGGGTCTAGCAAGGCCTTGTGATCGGCAAAGGGGATTTCGTTGAGGTAATAGTGGGTATTATCCACGTCATAAGCCCCGAATCCGCCGTTTCTGGATTGCATACCGGCCAGCCAGTTCGCCGCCCTTTCGATACTGTCGCGATCTTCTGCACGCCCGGCCCGCGCCAGCGCCCAGCCCACCGCTGCCGTGTCATCCAGATCCGGATAATAAGGATTAGCGTATTGAAAGGCCCAACCGCCGCCCGCCAAATTGGGCCGCTGCTCCTGCCAGTCGCCGGGTTCGGCACCAATCTGCCGGTCCTTGAGCCATTGGATACCGCTTTGTACCGCCGGAGACACCTCGCCATCCTGCTCCAGCAGCGCATGGAGCGCGAGACAGGTGTCCCAGACGGGTGACACACAGGGCTGACAGTAAGCGTCGGTCGCCCGCTCCACCACCAATTTGCGCAGGGCTGCCCCCGTTTGCTGGCGATAGACATGGTCGGAGGGATAACCGAGCAACTCCAAAGCCTCATGGGCATTCACCATCGCCGGAAAAATACCATTCAGGCCATCCTCCCCGTTGATTCGCGCAGTAAACCACGCCTCCGCCTTCTTCAGGGCACGGCGCCGGATACTCCGGGGTATCCAATCCTCCATCAGCCGCCAAAATCGATCCAGCGACAGAAAAAGATGCGCCACAATCCCTTGCCGGGCATGGCTGAAATAGTCTGCAATCTGTTCCGGCGGCCGCCGGAACAGTTCGCGGATATGCACCTGCAAGGGATTTTTGGCCCGCGCCTTGAGGCTGCACAAAATAAACAGCGGCACCATCACCGTACGCGACCACGACGCCACTTTATAAATTTGAAAGGGAAACCAGCGCGGCAACAGCATGATTTCCACCGGAATAAAAGGCACGGCCCGCCACGGCACCTGGGCAAAAAGTGCCAGAGTAATGCGCGTGAACACGTTGGCGTGTTCCGCTCCGCCATGCGCCAGGATCGCCTCACGGGCGCGCCGCATATGCGGTAGCTCTGGGGCATCCCCGGCCAGTTTCAGTGCATAATAGGCCTTTACCGAAGCGCTCAGGTCAAAACGGCCTCCGTAATAGAGAGGCCAGCCGCCGTGATCCGCCTGTTTATTGCGCAGATAGACGGCCATCTTGGCCTCCAGAGAGGTATCGCGCTCGTCCATGTAGTGCTGCATCAGAATATATTCGGCGGGGATGGTGCAATCGGCTTCAAATTCGAAGCACCAGTGACCATCTTCCGCCTGCAGATTACTTAGCGCGATGCGCGCCTCAGCTATCACCCGATCCAGCGGCGAGCGAAAAATGCTCGCGCTGTAGCGCACGGGTTGCAGGATACGATTCATGGTCGCCCCGCAGCAGAAGACTGCGCCAGTGGTTTGACACCCACCCGAAAACTCAGTTGCAGGAGCGCGTCGGAGCGGTGCAGCAGGCGCGACAGGAATACCACCCGATGCACAATGCTCCGGCTGATTTTCACGTCGCTCCCAGAAGCAAAAGCAGGATTTTCGGAAATCCGCCGCAGGGTCAACACCGCCATGGCAATAGCCCAGAGACAAAAATCGCGCATCCCTGTCTGCTCGGCCGGAATCAGGAGCGTATAACGCAGCGCATCCTGCAAATGCCCGGCGGCAATACCCAGCAGTTCACGGAGGCCCGCCGCAAAAGCCGGATCATGGCTGCCGGGTTGCACCGCGGCAATATCGCAACCATGACGCTGGAACAGTGCGCGTGGCATCCAACTCACACCGCGCTGCCAGTCATCCCAGATGTCCTTGAGGATATTGGTCATCTGCAGACCCTGCCCAAAAGACACCGCAAGCCGCTGCATCTCCGCATCATGCGGCGCCAGTCGTGGCTCATACTCCACAAAAAGGCTGGTGAGCATTTCACCGACGACGCCCGCGACTACATAGCAGTAGCGGTCCATCGCCGTCATGTCCGCAAGCCCCTGCAAGGAAGCATGTTGCTGAAACTCCGCCATCCCCCTGCCCATGATCCGCACGCAGCGGGACAATGCAGCCCGCTGCGTGGGGTTAAAGCTGTGGGTGATGGCAACAACATCGGGGGCATGACGAATCAGATCGTGCTCAGCTTCGGGCATCGCTGCCGACAGGCATGCACCGAACGCCGCCGCGAAAGCGGCGGCGTCGCCCCCCCCCTC
>NZ_JAGDVS010000105.1:2406-29339 GCF_023255755.1 Acidithiobacillus sp.
CCCCTCCACCACCTTGAGAAACTCCGCCTGCCAGTAGGCCTTTTTTTTCCAGGGCAAATCCGGGTCATCTTCTATGGTGTCCGCAATTCGGCACAACAGGTAGCCATTACCGACCGCGTCCCGCAAGGCTTCCGGCAACTGGGGAATCGTCAGGGCAAAAGTCCGCGAAACGGCCTGGAGGCTTTGTGCCTGGTACGCCAAAGCCTGCGCCAGCGCCGCCGTCAACATGCGGTCCTGTCTGGTGACATCCAAACTCCTTATTCTATTTGTCCGGGTGTGCAAAACACCCTGTCATCTGGCGGCAATGTAACGATCCCAAGCCCATTCTGCAAGTCCTGCACTGCAGACCCATGACCACCCCACCCTGCGCAGGCTCATCACGACGCACCAGAGGAAAGCGTGACATCGGACGGCATGTGCAATTCGGAACGCAGGGCGCGGCGCATCAGCACATCGCTCGCAGCGCGCGGCGCCGTGCCCTCAAAGAGCACGCGATATACCTGCTCGGTGATTGGCATATCCACGCCCAGACGCTGTGCAAGCTGGAATAAGGCTTGCGCCGTACGCACGCCCTCGGCCTCTTCGCCAATCTCGCGCAGCACCGCTTCCAGACTCAAGCCGCGGCCCAGGCCGATTCCCACCCGGCGGTTCCGCGACAAGTCGCTGCTCGCCGTGAGGATCAAGTCACCGGCACCGGCCAGGCCCATGAAGGTCTCGGTTCGCCCCCCCAGCGCCGTTCCCAGGCGATGCAATTCTGCCATCCCGCGGGTGATGAGCGCGGCACGCGCACTGTCGCCATTCCCCAATCCATCAGAAATGCCAGCAGCAATCGCCAGCACATTTTTGATTGCCCCACCCAGACATACCCCCGCCACATCATCACTGGTGTAGACCCGCATCTGCGCACTGCCAAAGGCCTCGGCCACCCGCTGAGCATGGGCCAGATCGGTGGACGCCGCCGTCATTGCCAATGGTTTTCCCAGAATCAGGTCATGGGCAAAACTCGGACCGGAGAGCACCACCAGCGGCACATCCGGCACGGTTTCCTGTAATACCTGATCAAGGCGCAAAGCTGTCTGCATCTCCAGCCCTTTACTGGCGAGGACCAGCAACGTGGCGGGTGGCAGACAGGAGCGCAAATTCGTCATCAGACCGCGCAAGGCATGGCTAGGTATGGCGAGCACTATACCCTCACTGCCTCGCACCGCAGCGGTGAGGTTCACAGTACAGCGCAGCCCTTCCGGTCGCGCGCACTGCGGGAATATGGGAAACAGATCCGCGCGACCGGGCTGGCAAGGCAGACGCTCGGCGCACCGCCCCCAGAGCTGCACGGCATGCCCCTGCCGGAGCAGATAAACCGCCAGGGCTGTCCCCCAGTGACCGGCCCCCAGCACCGCCCAACGCATGGCTTATTGCGTCGTGTAGTTCTGTTGCTGGGCCTGTGCCTGCTGATACAGTGCCTCGAAATTGACCGGATGCAGATGTAGAGGCTGGAAACCGCCGCGGCCCACCATATCTGCCACCACTTCCCGCGCATAGGGGAACAGTATTGTCGGGCAGTGCACAGCGACCAGGGCGGGCAGGTGCTCCTCCGGGATATTCTGCATGCGGAACAAACCAGACTGCTGGACCTCCACCGCAAAGTAGGTGCTTTCGCCCGCCTTGGCCTTGACCGTCACGGTCAGCGTCACTTCGGTAAGGCCATCCATGCCTTCCGCCGCATTGCTGGTGGTGTTCAGGCCCACATCCACCGTCGGCGCCTCAGTCTGCACAAAACTCAGCGGCGCGTTGGGCGACTCAAAGGAGATGTCCTTCACGTAAATGCGCTCAATCATAAAAACTGCTTCTTGTTCGTCCATAAGTCCTTTCATCCTGGATTTTTGAATTGCGAGAGACTTAGTCTACCTGAAGAGGCACCACCGGGCTACGCGTGTGCATCCGCAAACTCCGCAAAACAACACTTGCCCCATGCGCCCGTTCTGTGTAGGATCCTCAGCGCTGTCCAGGTCCCCATCGTCTAGTGGCCTAGGACACCGCCCTTTCACGGCGGTAACTGGGGTTCGAACCCCCATGGGGACGCCAAATAAAATAACAAGATAGCCAATGCGGTACGGCTAACTTTATTAAACGCTGCACTTAGCTACAAATCATAGGTGCGGCGCGAGGTGCAGCATGGCTACAATTAACCCCAGAGTAGATCAAGATAATAACGTGATCGGCTGGCAAGCCATCATTTCGTAAACGCGTGTTCCCATCCCAGACGAAAACCTTCCGCACTAAGCGCGATGCTGAATCGTGGTCAAGGATTACTGAGTCAGAAATGGTCCGTGGCATTTTTATCCAGCGCAACGATGCCGAGCGCACGCTGCTCTCTGACGCATTAAACAGATACATGCAGGAACTCAACCGCATTGAAGCGCGGCGCAACGCAGGAAACCTCCCATATCCACATCCTGCTGGCCTCTAGGCTGGCAAAGCAATCCCTGGCCTCCATCGGTTCCAGAGAAGTCTCGCGCTCGGGATCCCTCAAGCACTACAGCCTCAATGCCATCATCGCCGTCGGCTACCGCGTCAGCTCCAAGCGTGCCACCCAGTTCCGCATCTGGGCCACGCAGATTCTGAAGGAATATATCCGCAAGGGCTTTATGCTGGACGATGAACGCCTGAAGCAAGGCAAGCAGGTGTTTGGCGAGGACTACTTCCTGGAGTTGCTGGAGCGGGTTCGCTCGATCCGCGCCAGAGAACGCCGTATTTATCAGCAGATCACCGATATTTTCGCCGAATGCAGTGTGGACTACGACCCCCGGTCCGACGTCACGCAGACCTTCTACGCCATGGTGCAGAACAAGTTCCACTACGCCATCACCGGCCAGACCGCCGCCGAGATCATCCACAGCAAAGCCGACCACACCGCTGTGCTGACCCAAAAGGGCAACATCAGCAAAACTCAGGCCGATCAGAGAACGCTAGCCGAATATGCAGAATTCAACCGGACACTGAAAATCGAGTCGGACTTTGACCGGGTACTAAAGGAGACGAAGGCGCTGGGGGATAAAAGCCAGAAGTCCGTGCGCAAAGGTCGTGGCTCGAAAAAACAATGAGCGTCACCGATTCCTTACCTCGCAGCATCCCGTAGTCCTTCGCAGCGTTACCCATTGGCCCCTATAGCAAATAGTTCGGTAGTAAACTGAACACCACCAGACAGGGAAATATCTTATTTTGCTCCATACATTATCCCAATGCCTTCCGTGCGTTCACAAAAATCCGCATCCAAGGTGTAGCCTCACCCCACTCCGGCGGCCGCCAGCTCATCTGTAAACTGCGCACGACCCGCTCCGGGTGCGGCATAAGGATGGAGACCCGACCGTCCTCGTTGCAGAGGCCGGTAACACCTTGCGGGGAGCCGTTGGGATTGGCTGGATACTGCACTGCGGGCCGCCCCTGGGCATCCACAAAGCGCATGGTAACAGGCGCTGCGACCGGCTGATCTCCGGCGAAGCGCGCCTGCCCTTCGCCGTGGGCGATAACGATGGGCGCGTAAGTGCCCGCCATACCCGCGAACCACAGCGACGGCGAATCCACGACCTCGACCATGGCCAGTCGGGCCTCGAACTGCTCCGAACGATTGCGCGCAAAATGCGGCCAATGCGCCGCGCCGGGGATAATGTCGCGCAGTTCCGCCAACATCTGACAGCCATTGCAAACGCCCAGGGCGAGGCGCGAGGTATCGGCAAAAAAGGCGGCGAAATCGTCCCGCAGACGATCATGGAAAAGGATCGATTTGGCCCAACCCGCACCGGCACCCAACACATCTCCGTAGGAAAAGCCGCCGCAAGCGGCCATTGCCTGGAAATCCGCCAAGCGATGACGACCGGCCGCAAGGTCGCTCATATGCACATCCACGGCGGTAAAACCGGCACGATGGAAAGCCGCCGCCATCTCGATCTGACCATTGACACCCTGCTCCCGGAGGATCGCCACGCGGGGTCCGGCCCCGGTCTGAATCATCGGCATCTGCGGGGTAAAGGAGAGATGGGAGAACAGCGGCGCATTCTCGCTGGCCGCCAGAGCAAAAGCCTCTTGGGCGCAAAGCGGATCATCGCGCAGGGCCTGCATCCGGTTACTGGTCTCCGCCCAGGTGCGCAGCAGGTCAGCGACCGCTTCGTCCAGGATGGATTGGCCGCCCTGCTGCACTTGCAAACGCCAGTGGTCGGTCTTTACCTGACCAATGACCTGAGCCCGTCCAGCGAGGTCGGCATCCGCAAAAATCTGCGTGATTTGCGCGCGCTGGGCGGCCGGGGTCTGAATAAGCACTCCTGGTTCCTCGGCAAAAAGAAAGGACCAGACATCTTCACCAGAAGGCAACTGGATATCCGCCCCGCAACGGCTGGCGAAAGACATTTCGCAGAGGGTCGCCCAGAGACCACCGTCAGAGCGGTCATGGTAGGCCAGCACCAGTTCCTGCATGCGCAAAGCCTGCAATGCAATGAACAGGCCGCGCAGCAACTCCGGGGCATCCAGATCAGGCGCCGTATCGCCCATCTGCCCCAAAGTCTGGGCCAGGATGGAAGCGCCGAGCCGACCACACCCCAAGTCCACCAACCAGAGATCGGTATCTGGTTGGGCAGACCACTGAGGGGTCCAGCTCTTCCGCAAATCCGCCACGGGCGCGAAGGCCGAGATGATCACCGACAGGGGCGATACGACGGCCTTTTCCACACCCTCCTCTCGCCAGATAGTGCGCATGGACAGGGAGTCTTTGCCCACCGGGATGGCAAGGTCCAGCGCCGGACAGAGTTCCAGTGCCGCAGCATGTACCGCGTCATAGAGCGCCGCATCTTCTCCCGGATGGTCTGCCGCCGCCATCCAGTTGGCCGAGAGCTTGATATCCCCCAGCGCGGCCACATCGGCGGCAAACAGGTTGGTGAGGGCTTCGGCAATGGCCAGCCGGGCGCTGGCCGCGGGATTCAACACCGCCACCGGGGCGCGCTCGCCGATGGCCATGGCCTCGCCGTGGGTATTCCAGAAGTCCGCTGCCGTGACCCCGCAATCGGCCACCGGCACCTGCCATGGCCCCACCATCTGGTCGCGGTGAATCAGGCCGCCGACACTGCGGTCACCGATGGTGATCAGGAATTCCTTGCTGGCTACCGAGGGATGGCGCAAAACGGCATAGGCGGCAGCACGCAAATCGGCACCCGACAGGTCCAGCGGGCGCAAATCGGGCTGCACATGCCGACTGTCCCGCTCCATGCGCGGCGGGCAGCCCAGCAGGGCGCTGAGGGCCATATCCACCGGCCGGTCATGGAGCAGGGAATCCTCCAGAATCAGGGCATCCTCCGCCGTGGCTTCTCCCAGGACCGCCCAGGGGCAGCGCTCGCGGGCGCAGATCTCCGTGAAACGCGGCAAGTCTGCTGCCGCCACAGCCAGCACATAACGCTCCTGCGCCTCATTACTCCAGATCTGCATGGGCGACATGGCCTGTTCTTCATTGGGCACCGCCCGCAGTTGCAGACGGCCGCCACGACCACCATCGTGCAACAACTCGGGAATGGCGTTGGAAAGCCCGCCCGCCCCGACGTCATGGATGGACAAAATAGGCGAATCCTCTCCCAGAGCAATACAACGCTCGATCACTTCCTGGGCCCGGCGCTGCATTTCCGGATTGCCACGCTGCACAGAGGCAAAATCCAGTTGCTCATCCCCTGCCCCGCTGGCCACACTGGAAGCAGCACCGCCACCCAGACCGATGAGCATGGCCGGGCCGCCGATAACCAGCACCTTGGCGCCTTCCGGCAGAGGCTTCTTCTCCACCAGCAAGGGGCGAATCTGCCCCAGACCGCCGGCCAGCATGATGGGTTTGTGGTAGCCGCGGTGCAGCCCGTCCTGATCGCATTCGAAGACCCGGAAATAACCGGCAATGGCCGGGCGGCCGAATTCGTTGTTGAAGGCCGCAGCACCCAGGGGGCCTTCGCGCATGATGTCCAGCGCCGAGCGGATACGCGCCGGCTTTCCGTAAGGGTTTGCCTCCCATGACTGGATATAGCCGGGAATCCGCAGATGTGACACCGAGAAGCCAGTCAAACCCGCCTTGGGCTTACCGCCCCGCCCGGTGGCACCCTCGTCGCGAATCTCGCCGCCGCTCCCCGTGGCCGCTCCGGGAAAAGGCGAAATGGCCGTCGGATGGTTGTGGGTTTCCACTTTCATCAGAATGGCGGTGCGCTCTTCCGCTACGGCATACGCTCCCGACGCGCCCACCGCGAAAGGCCGGCTCAGCGCGCTACCCGCCATGACCGCGGCATTATCCTTATAGGCAGATAGCGTACCCTGCGGATGCAGGCGGTGAGTTTCGCGAATCATGGCGAAGAGGCTGAGGGCCTGATCCTGGCCATCCAGCCGGAAGGCCGCATTGAACACCTTATGCCGACAATGCTCGGAGTTGGCCTGCGCAAACATCATCAGTTCGGCATCACTGGGATCGCGGCCCAAGTCGGAAAAATAATCAAACAGATAATCCAGCTCCGCCGGAGCGAGAGCGAGCCCCATACGGTTATTGGCCGAAAGCAAGGCGGCACGCCCCTCTTTGTGCAGAGGAATGCGGGTCAGTGATGCGGGTTCCGGATGGGCAAAAATGGCCTCTGCCGCCGCCCAGTCCGGCAACACCGACTCGGTCATGGGATCGTGCAAAAGCCCGCTCATCGCCTGCAACTCCGCCGCGCTGAAGGCCGCACCGCCGGCTTTGCGCAAGCGATACGAAACCCCCCGTTCGATACGCCGCACCGCCCCCAATCCACAGTGTCCGGCAATATCCGTCGCTTTGCTGGACCATGGCGAGATGGTCCCGAGACGGGGCACCACGCAGACTTCCTGTGCGTCCTCTGCATGTCCTTCAGCAGGTTCCCCGTAATGCAGCAAAGCGGTCAGCACCCCCATTTCTGCCGACGTCAGGGGCGCGCCGAGATCAATCAGATGGACGTATTGAGCGACTGCGCTCTGGACGGGAAAACCCTCGGCAACGAGGATGCGTAGCAAGTGTTGCACACGAAAGGCGGACAGCGCCGCAGAGCCGCGAAGCAGCAGCATGGGATGATCCCTCATTCAAGAAACGCGGCAGGACGAGGCCGAAGACTATCCCGCTGGAAAGATTACGATTTTATGACACCGCTGGAAGCGGCACGCCCAAGCGGCGCGCGACTTCTACATAGGCTTCTACCACACCGCCCAGATTGCGACGAAAGCGATCTTTATCCATTTTTTCCAGACTCTGGGCATCCCAGAGTCTACAGCCGTCGGGGCTGAATTCGTCGCCGAGATAAAGCTCACCGTCAAAACGCCCGAACTCCAGCTTAAAGTCCACCAGAATCAGATTCGCCTTTGCAAATAGTGCGGACAGCAACATATTGACCCGCATCGTCCAACGGCGCATGGCCTCTACTTCTTCTGCCGTCGCCCAACTAAAAGTGCGAATATGGGACGTGTTGATCATGGGATCGTGCAGCGCATCGTTCTTCAGAAAGAATTCCAGCGTCGGCGGCTCCAGAATCCGGCCCTCCTCGATACCCAGGCGCTTGGACAAGGACCCCGCCGCCCGATTCCGCACCACACACTCCACCGGGATCATCTCCAGACGGCGCACCAGGCTTTCTCGCGCATTGAGGCGGCGGATAAAATGGGTCGGCACCCCCTCACCCTGCAAATATTCCATGATGAAGGCATTGAACGCATTGTTTATCTCGCCTTTATGGGCTAGTTGCTCGACCTTTTCGCCGTCAAAAGCCGAAGTGTCATCCTTGAAATGCAGGACCAACTCATCGGGTGATTCGCTGGCATAGACGATCTTGGCCTTACCCTCGTAGAGGGCAGTGCGTTCACTCATCGGGGTTGTCCTTCCGGAAAGACACGGGCGAAAATGGCGTCGATATTGCGGGTGTGATAGGCGAGATCAAACAACGCTGCCAGTTCCGGCGCGCTCAGATAAGGCTGAATCTGTGGGTCCGCTGCCAGGAGAGATTTGAAGTCCGCATTCGCCTCCCAGACCTGCATCGCGTTGTGCTGCACCACCCGGTAGGCGTCTTCGCGCAGCATGCCCTTCCCGGTGAGCGCCAGCAGCACCCGCTGTGAGAAAATCAGGCCATGCATCTTGTGCAGGTTATCCAGCATCCGCTGCGGATAAACCACGAGCCGTTCCAGCAGGCCGCTCGCCCGATGGAACATGAAGTCCATGACGATGCAGGCATCGGGGCCGATCACCCGCTCCACACTGGAGTGGGAAATATCGCGCTCATGCCAGAGGGCGATGTCCTCCAGCGCCATACCCGCATAACCGCGCAGCAGGCGGGCGAGACCGGTCAGATTCTCGGAGAGGATAGGATTGCGCTTGTGGGGCATGGCGGAACTGCCCTTCTGCCCGGCGGTAAATGGCTCCTCCGCCTCCAACACCTCGGTGCGCTGCAAATGACGAATTTCCACGGCAATCTTTTCAATGGAACCGGCAATCACCGCCAAGGTGCCGAAAAACTCGGCGTGACGATCCCGGGAAATGACTTGCGTGCTGGCCAGTTCCGGAGCCAGCCCCAGCTCCGCACAGACCGCGTCTTCGACACTGGGGTCGATGTTGGCGAAAGTGCCCACGGCCCCCGACAACATGCCCGCCGACACGGCGGCGATGGCACTGACCAGACGTTGCCGGTTGCGCTGCGCCTCGGCACACCAAACCGCCACTTTCAGGCCAAAAGTGATGGGCTCCGCATGAATGCCATGGGAGCGGCCGATCATCACTGTATCCTTGTGCTTCCAGGCCAACTCCACCAAAGCCCGGTACAGGCGATCCATCCCTTCCAGCAGCAGTACTCCGGAACGCTTCAACTGCAGCGCAAAACCCGTATCCACCACATCCGAAGAGGTCAGGCCCAGATGAATGAAGCGGCTGGACGGCCCCACATGCTCGGCCACGGACGTCAGAAAGGCGATGACGTCGTGTTTGACTTCCAGCTCAATTTCCGCAATACGGGCGCTATCAAAAGCGGCTTTCGCCTCGACGTCGGCCAGGGCGTCGGCAGGAATCTGCCCCTGTGCCGCCAGCGCCCGGCAGGCTGCCAGCTCCACATCGAGCCAAGCCTGATATTTGGCATCCTGCGTCCATAAGGCACCCATTTCCGGGCGCGTATAGCGCTCGATCATGCCATGTCTCTATTTTTGGGAGACAGGCCCGACTGTAGCTTGTCGAGAATATCTGCCGACCAAGTTGCGGCATCCTTGCCAACGCCCGGCGTCGTCTCCAGTACGCTGCCCTCGTTGTTTTTCATGCGCAGCAACTTCACCTGCACCGAGACGGGTTTCTGCTTTTCCGGACTGCTCCAGATGGCCTTGATGTTGTCCCAGGTCCGCTGGAAGATGCCGCCGATGAAGCCCTGTTTCTGAGCCGCCTGTGCACCACCGCCCTGCACTTGGACATTCCACACCCCCGTGCCCTCACTTTGCACAGGACAACCCAGCCCCTGCAAAACCACTTGTACTGCTGGCTGCGCCTTGGCGGGAACCGCGTTCAACACCAGATAAGGACCGCGATCATCCTGGTAGCGGGTCACTTTGATTTTCGGCATTTCTGCGAGGAGTGACTCCTGGCTCAGACGCTTCTGCACCGCTTCCATGATCCGCCGGTTGTGCCCAGCGTCGGCGGGCACCTTCTTCCACTCCAGACTGCTACCGTTGGGATCATTCCGGACGCGCTCCTGCTGGACAGAAAGCAGTTCCGCGCCATTTTCGCCAGCGCTCAGGTGGAAGGTATATTTCTCCCGATAAGTAGGTGCTACGGTGTTCCCCAGCACGAAGGCCAGACCACTACGGAAATCCCGCCAGTTGGTAACCAGTTCGCCCTGTTCTGGAGAGAATTTCGCCACCGTAGTCTTGTCTGCCGCCAGTGTCGCTTTCAGGGCAGCCCAAACCTGCGCGGGCTTCGCGGTCGTGCTCAAACGCAAATCCGCGCCGGTACCCAGGATCTGCGCGCCTACACCCGGCAGCATTTTCTCTTCTACTGGCTGCTGCCCGGCCGCCTCGTGGGGTTGAAACAGTCCATAACCACCAGAGGCGGCACTATTCGCGTTCGTCGGCAACTCGCCGGAATTCACCGCCCCCCCAGGTGAAGTCACCGCCCCGTCCGGTATGGTAACCCCCGGCTGGGGCGCCTGGGCCAGCAGGTCCGGGGGGACCTTCAGGGGTTCCATCACCTTGGAATCCTGGTATTTCGGGCCACTATTAGACTTGAAGAAGGGAATGTAGGAACACCCCCCCAAACCCAGACTGGCAACCACGGCGAGAGCTACGTAACGGCGCATGCAAGACTCCACTAAACGCGACCAGGCGCGAGAATGATTAGATACACTGCGCCCGACGCAAACTTTCGCGCAGACGCTCATGATGGGCGGACGAAAAAGGGGTCAGGGGCAGGCGCAGAGCGGGCCCCATGCGGCCCATCTCGTGCAGGGCCCATTTGACCGGGATGGGGTTGGACTCCAGAAAGAGATCCCGGTGTAATCCCACCAGTTGCGCGTTGACCGCACGGGCGCCGACAAAATCACCAGCCAGCGCCAGATCACACATCCGCGCCATCAGCCGGGGTGCCGCATTGGCGGTGACTGAGATCACGCCATGCGCACCCAATGCCATGGCAGCGAGGGCAGCACCATCATCGCCGCTGTAAACCTGCATCTGATCCCTGCATAGGGCCAGAATTTCAGCAACCCGTTCGACTTTGCCGCTCGCTTCTTTGATGCCGACGATATCAGCACGCGGCGCCAGACGCGCTACCGTCTCGGGCAAAATATCCCCAGCAGTACGGCCAGGGACATTATAGAGGATGATGGGAAAGTGGCATTGCTCGGCGACCGCCGAGTAGTGTTGGAATAAACCTTCCTGAGTGGGCTTATTGTAATAGGGGGAAACCAGCAAGGCTGCATCGGCTTTGACTTTTATGGCCGCGCGAGTGAGTTCTATGGCCTCATGGGTAGCGTTGGCCCCCGTTCCGGCGATCACCGGGATGCGCCCTTTGGCCTGCTCCACGACGGTCCGAATCACCGCCACATGTTCCCTCATTTCCAAGGTGGCGGATTCTCCCGTGGTGCCGACGGCGACCAGTGCGTGCGTCCCTTCGGCGATATGCCACTCCACCAGATCGCGGAGTGCCGTGTCATCCACCGCACCGTCCGCCCGCATGGGCGTCACCAAAGCTACCATACTGCCATGAAACATGATCCAGCTCCCGCTTTAACGCATACCTTTTCTGCTAGGGATGGTACTTGCCCGACGGCGGGCTTGGCAAGGCAAGAATCACCCGCACCGTCCACGCTCAGGGCATGGAATGGCTTTCGTCCCCTTCAGAAGGGGACGTTCAGAGAAAAAATGTGGTGCTCCCAAGGGGGTTCGAACCCCTGTTACCGACGTGAGAGGCCAGTGTCCTAGACCGCTAGACGATGGGAGCGAGCGGGCAAATTATAGGCGCTTTTATCAAAAAAGCAAGGATAAGCGGGCGTGCGATCAGCCAGCGTATTGAAGAATCGCCCAGAATTGCAGGGCAGTACCGGCAATGACGAAAACGTGCCAGATGGAATGAAAGTATTTCCAGCGATCCAGCACAAAAAAAAGGACCCCAACAGTATAGGCCAGCCCACCAGCGGCCAACCACCATAAAAACCAGCCAGGCGCAGCGTCATAAAGTGGCACCGCTGCGAAGACGGCCAACCAGCCCATGAGGAGATACAGCCAGAGAGAGGCCGACTGAAAGCGCGTCCCGCCCACAGCCAGCAGGCTAATGCCCAGTGCGGCCAGACCCCACTCCAGTGCCAGCAATGTCCAACCCCACGGGTCATGGAGCACCATCAGCGTCACCGGGGTGTAAGTGCCCGCAATAAGAAGGTAGATGGCGGAGCGGTCCACCAACTGAAAGGCGCTTTTGAGTCGCCCCGATGGCAGAATGTGATAGATGGTCGAAGCCCCATACAGCATCAAGATGGTGACCACAAAGATGCTGACACTGGCTACCGCAAGACGCGTACTGTGGAGACCAGCGCCGACCAGCCATAAGATGAAAACCAACAAGGCCCCGGCAGCGCCCGCACCATGCAGCAGACTGTTGATCCATTCTTCAACGCGGGTTTGACCCCGCACCATACCGACCGAGTCTTGTCCCATTACCCTTCCGCCATTTCGCACTCCCCGCTGGAACAGTTATAACATGACTGCCCGAGCTGTCGCCATGCCGAGTCAGACACCCATGATGGGCACACGCAGATGTTCTCCGGGCTGCCCCTCCCCGCGCGGCAGATTATTGGCCAAACGCAAGGCCTCTACACTCAGCCCGTAACGGTGCGCCACACCCGCCAGATTTTCCCCCTTGCTCAGCACATGTCGTGTCGCCGACCAGGCGCTATCCGCAGGTGGCGCCTTCACAAAATGGGCAACAACTGCATCGTGCATGGTGCGCGCGAGTACTTGACGAAAATCCGGATCGCGCAGGCGTTGTTCTTCTTCAGGATTAGAAATAAAGGCAGTCTCCACGAGCACTGAAGGCACATCTGGGGCACGCAGCACTACGAAATTGGCATGCTGCACGGCGGCATTGTGCAAATCCTCCACCCCGGCTAATCCGCGAATCATGACATCCGCTGCCGCTGCCGCCGAATTCATGGCGGCAGTCTGGGTCATATTGATGAGCACCTCATTGAGCATCGGATCGTGAATGCCCGACTGTACGTCTCCGAGGAGGGGATCCGCGGCGTTCTGCGTTTTTGCCAACCAGCGGGCTGCCGCATTGCTCGCCCCCGTCTCCGATAACGCCCATACCGTCGAGCCACATACCGTGCGCTCCGGGAAGGCATCAGCATGGATAGAGACGAAGAGGTCGGCACGCTGCTCCAAGCCCAAATGCATGCGGTCCATGAGCGGCACATAGCGATCCGTGTTGCGGGACATGACCAGACGCATTCCAGGTGTACGGTGGATCAGTTGGGCGAGAGACAGGCCGACATCCAGCACGACATCTTTTTCGCGGGTCCCTTTGGCGCCGATGGCGCCCGGATCATGGCCGCCATGACCAGGATCCAGGCAGACCACAATGGGCCGCCCCGCTCCGGCAACCGGCTGCAAGCGGGGAGATTCTACTGCGGTCGTCGCGAGCGGCATCAAGTCCAGCACCAGACGATGCGATGCACCCCCACCAGGACCCAGAGAGAAGCTGCGCCAGCGCACCGATTCCCGTAAAGGCAAACGCAGAACCAATCCGGCGGCACTTTCATTCATCTCCGCACCACCTTGCAGGGGACCCAACGCAGGCACTACGGGACGACTAAGCCCATGCTCTATCCCCGGCAACTCAATATGCAGCACTTCACCCACGCTGCGGATCACCGGCGCAGCCGTCAAATGCCGATCCAGATCAAATACCAGACGCACATTCTGTTGATAGCGACCCACTCGTAGCGCGCGGAGTCGCGCGGCGGTGGCCATATTCCAGGTACACAGCAAAGCGCTGCCCAGCGCAGCTTGTCGCAGGAACTGCCGCCTCGCGGAATTCTCACCGGGTTTCCTGACCACCGCGCCCCCATTCTACTCTTTAGAAATATTGAGTTATGAGGGTAATTTAGAGTTTATTCGGAAGAAGTCAAGGAGATACCAGGTAATCTCAGACACCCTGGCCCGCCAGCCAGCGCTGCAGTTCCGCTGCCCCCATGGCGCCGCTGACCCGCGCCAGTTCTTTTCCTGCCTTAAATAGCACCATGGTAGGAATGGAACGAATCTGAAAGCGGCCACCGATTTGCTGTTCATCTTCAGTATTCACCTTGGCGAAGAGCACACGCCCCCGCATCGCCCGACCAGCCTGCTCAAACTGCGGCGCCATTGTTCGGCAGGGTCCGCACCAAGGGGCCCAGAAATCGACCAGCACCGGCAATTCGTTTTTCTGAACATATTCGGAAAAACGGCTACTGCTGAGATTAACCGGGTGATCTGGAAAAATCAGTGCGTGGCATTTGCCACACCTGGGGTTTTCCCCCAGACGCTCTTTGGGCACCCGATTGACGGCGCCGCAGGCAGGACAAAGCAATATAACGGATGTCATATCTTCCCCCGATTTTACATTGAACCGTACTATCCACGCTCCCAGCCCTCTTCCTGCAGCAGGGGGTCCAGGGCCCCGCGGCGATCCAGGGCCGCGATGTCATCATAACCACCCACATGCTGGCCGTTGATAAATATCTGCGGGACGGTATGCCGCCCGTGGGCGAGCTTTTGCATGATCTGGCGTTGCGCGGGGTCCCGGTCCACCCGAATAATCTCGGGGGTGACACCTTTGCTGCGCAAAAGCGCTTCGGCCCTGTGACAATAAGGGCAAATGCCAGTCGCGTACATCCGCACCGCCGCCCCCTTCATAATCACTTCTCTACTGGCAATCCGGCACTCCGCCAGGCGCTGATTCCACCTTTCAGGCTATAAATCTTGTCAAAACCGGCCTTTTTCAGGCTGGCCGCGGCACGCGCCGAACGCATACCACTCGCACACTGACAGATAACATGATGGCCGCGATGCTTCTCCAGGTCCTGGATATACTTGGGTAAGTCACCCAGCGGAATGTGCCGGGCACCGGGTAGGCGCCCTTGGGACCACTCGCTTTGCTCGCGCACATCAATGATCACGGCATCTTCGTGGTTGATCAACTGCACTGCGGCGGCCGGATCCACTTCATGAATACCCGCCACCCCGCGCGTCAATGGCCCCTTAAAAATCATGGCAATCAAAGCGCCTGCACTCAGCAACAACGGCCATTGGGACTCTATAAAAAAAAGAATTTTATGTTCCATGGCTTAGCGTCCGCAGGCCCCGGAACCCGGCACCCCGAGCTTCAGCAGGATGCGGTCCAGCGGGCAAAAGCAGGTGAAACCGCTTTGCAGCAGGTTAAAACCCACAAAAAGGGTGAAGGCCAAAAACCACTCGCTCACAAATACAGGACTGGCCGGAGCGCCCAATACCACACTTACCAGCACAAAAAAGCCGGCAACCACCCGCACCCAACGTTCGGTATTCATCTGCAATCAAACTCCTTGTGTCTGTTTTTCCAAATGCCGTTCCCAAAGGAAATAGAGCAGTGGGATCACGATCAGTGTCAGCAGTGTGGAGGCGAAAGTGCCAAAAATCAAGGAAACGGCCAGCCCGCCAAAGACCGGATCGGTCACCATGATGGCAGAGCCAAACATGATGGCGAGTGCTGTCAGCAAAATGGGGCGAAAACGCACCGCACCGGCCTGCAACACCGCCTCTTCCAGTGCGTAACCCTGGCGCCGGTAATCGATAATGAAGTCAATCAGCAACAGGGAGTTGCGCACCACGACACCCGCCAGCGCAA
Organism: Acidithiobacillus sp.; assembly: GCF_023255755.1. GTDB lineage: Bacteria > Pseudomonadota > Gammaproteobacteria > Acidithiobacillales > Acidithiobacillaceae > Acidithiobacillus. The sequence goes on from NZ_JAGDVS010000105.1 coordinate 17,798, forward strand.
TGACTCCGATCATGGAAGTGGCATTAAACGGTGTATTCAACAGCCAGTGTCCAGGGAAAACCCCGATCAACGTCATCGGAATAGCGCCCATGACGATCACCGGCATCACGAAAGACTGGTAATAAGCCACCAGCATCAGATAGATAAATACCAGGGCGACAATAAAAGCAGCGCCGAGATCACGAAATACATCGAGGGTCAGGCGCATGTCACCGCCCCAGAGAATCTGGTAATGGGTAATATCGTCGGGCTGCGCTGGCGAAAAACCCAGATTACCCGTGCTGAGAGGCACACCGTCGATGGTCTTGCCATCCAGCCAGTGATTCAGCGACAACACGGCATAAACTGGGCTGGAACCCATGAGATCTCCGGTCACATACACCACAGGATGTTGATCACGATCGTAAATCGGCTTGGCCAGCGTCGTCCGCTCAATCTGCGCGATGCTCGCCAGAGGCACCGGCTGCCCGTTCCGGCTCTGCACCCGTAAGTCGAGTATCTGCTGACGCCAGGCGCGATCCGCCGGGGGAACGCGGAGAATGATATCCACCGGTTCGCGGGCATTTTCCACATGCAGGGCACCCAGTCTGGTACCCGCCACATAATCATGCACCAGCGCGGCCACCTGCGCCGGCGCGACACCGGCGAGCATCGCCTTCTGCTGATCCACCTGCAGCAGATACTCAGGCACTGTAGCGGTCACCGAGTCATCCACATTGATCATGTCATAGTCTTTGCGGAAATACTGTTCGACCATACCCGCCACCTGGCGCAGCTTGTCATAGCTTGGTCCATAGAGCTCGGCCACCACCTGAGCACGTACCGGCGGCCCCGGCGGCACCTCAAAAATCTTGATAACGCTACCAGGGAAACGTGCCCTGACCGATTGCAACGCCTTGTAGACTTCCACGGAAACGGTGTGGGACATGGGCCGCTCATCCCGCGGCACCATATTGACCTGAATCTGCGCGTAATTACTGCCTTGGCGCATCATGTCACCGCGCACCAGCCCGGCGAAATCCACCGGTGCTGAACGCCCCAGATAAGTCTGGAAATTTTCGATATAGCGATTCTGGCTGAGCACATTGCCCACCGCTTCGGTAACCCGCCCGGTTTCATCCAGCGCGGTCCCCGCAGGGGTATCTACCTGAATCATGAAATCACTGACGTTCCCCTCGGGAAGCATTTTCAGATTGACGCCAAGTGCACTGAGGGGTCCATTCATGCCTTGCGGGCGAATGAACTGCCACATCGGCATCAGCATCGCCAGCAAGAGCAGCACAATGACCACGATGAAAAAGATATTACGGCGCCCCGAAGATTTCAACAGAGGCTTGAACACCCGGATATACCCGCGCTGCAGAGCGTCCGACCGCGCCGTATGCCCGCCCTCCCCCCAGCTGCCGGCCTGTTTGGCTGCCTTGCCCCGCAGAAAGCGATAAGCACCCCAGGGCACCACCGTATAGGCGAGCAGTACCGACGCAATCATTGCAATCGGTACAAAAATAGGAATGGGCAACATGAAGGGTCCCATCATCCCGGTCACAAAGGCCATGGGCACGAAGGCGAGAATCACCGCCAGCGTCGCTATATTTGTCGGATTACCAATCTCATTGCTGGCATTGATGATGCAGCGGGCAAAACCATCCTTGCCACAGCCATGCAGATGACGATGGATGTTTTCGATGACGACAATGCCGCCATCCACCAGCAGCCCCAGCGACAGAATGAGCGCAAACAAGGTGATCCGGTTGATGGTCTGCCCAAGCAGCCAGCCGATACCCAACACAACGCCCAAGGTGAGCGGCACTGTCAGAATAACGATGCCGGCCTCCCGCCACCCGAGGAATATCATCAGGATAACGGCGACGACCGCGACCGCGATGCTGAGATGCTCGAAAAGGGTACTGACCGCGTCGTCAGCGCGGGCGCCGTAATCACGGGTGATAGAAACGTGCACGCCCTCCGGCAGGGCCTCCCGCTCCAAACGATCCACTTTCGCCTTGATCGCGTCTGCCACTGTCACCGCATTCGCACCCGGACGCTTGGCGAGGGTGATGGTGACCGCCGACATGGTCGTACCCGCCGGTAGGCCGATTCGGTTTGCACGTCCAAGAGTATTACTGGTCGCAATGTTATTTTCCGCAGCACCCTCTTCTACCCGGGCCACGTCTTTAAGAAATATCGGTTGCCCGTCATGGCTGCCGATAATAAGGTCGCCGACGCCCCGTGCTGACCCTATCGCCCCATTGATCCGCAGAGGGACTCCCTGGTTGTTCCGCACCAGGTCGCCGCCGGGGAGAATCACATTGCTTCCCTTCAGTGCCTGCTGAATATTTTCCAGGCTGAGACCGGCACTAGAGAGCTTGGCAGGGCTCAACCAGACATTGATCGCCAGAGGGCTACCGCCAATCACCTCGGCGTTCGCCACATCCGGCACACTCTGCAACTGATCCATGAGCCGCACGCCGACCTGACGCAACGCCAAAGGCGTCAACTGGCTGGAGCTCAGGGTCAGCGACATGATCGGAACGTCATTAATGCCTATGGATTTAACCAGGGGCTGCGCCGTACCGGGGGGCATTTTGTCCATATTCCGGCTGAGTTGGTTGTAGACTTCGAGCAGGCTTTTCTCTTCGTTGGCACCGACCTGAAACTCGACGGTGACCACGCCCATATCATTGACGGCGTAACCATAGGTGTGATGGACACCGGGCAGGGATGCCATCAGGGCCTCCAACGGGCGTATCACCAGATGGTGAATTTCCTCGCTGTCAGAGCCGGGCCGCATGATGAAAATTTCGGCAGCGGGTACCACAATTTCAGGATTATACAGGCGCGGCGTGACGAGAATGGCCAAAGCCCCGAACAGGGCAATGGCCACCATGATCAGCACCGTGATCTTGGATTGGTAAAAAGACTGGGCAAGCCGCCCCGCCAGGTTTTGCCGCTGCCCTGGTTCAGCCATGAGTGACTCCGGCTGGCTCAATATGGTCGCCATTATTCACCGCAGCGAGGTTACCCACGACTACCGTCTCACCCGCACTCAGACCGGAAAGAATTTCCACCCCCTCTGGCGTGCTCTGCCCCGGTCGCACCATGCGATAGCGCGCGATGCCTTGCGCATCAACAACAAAAACACCCGGAATACCGGCCCGATCCAGCAAGGCAGACGCCGGCACCACCATCACCTGCCGCCGGGTGACCGGCACTTCTACACTGACATAGTCACCGGCCTGCAGTGTACTGTCTGCGGGCAAGCCGAGCTTGACCAGGTGTGTATGGGTCACCGCGTCCGCGGCTCCGACCAGATCCAGAACGGTTGCGGAAACGCTTTTTCCGTCGGAGATGACAGCGACTTGCTGACCGATGTGGAGACTGCGGTACAGGATCCCGCTGACACTACACTGGACTTCCAATTGGGAGGTATCCGCCAAAGCCAGGATGGGCTGGCCAGGCGATGCAAGATCCCCGTTCTGCATGAACTTGCGCGTGATAATTCCGGAGAACGGCGCCGTCACCCGGGCATAACGCAGTTGCGACTGCGCCGTGCTGATACCCCCCCGTGCCGCTGCGGCACGGGCCTGAGCCATGGCATAGGCCGATTTCACCTGATCCCACTGCTTCTCGGGAATGGCCTGCTGAGCATATAAGGCCTTGAATCGATCATAATTGGAACGGGCGTTCGTGAGCGCAGATTCGGCCTCGGCCAAGCCAGCCTGCGCCTGCTGCACCTGTCCCAGCACCTCCGTCGGATCGACCTCAAAAAGCAGTTGTCCCGCCTTTACAGCCTGTCCATCACGCACGCTCATGGCGCGAATATAGCCACTCAGACGGGAACTGAGCTGTACCTGCTGATGGGCAGTGACCGTACCCGGAACGCGGGCAAAGGCGGCCATGTTCTGGCTCCCCATCTGCATGACTGGCGCCGTGATTTTACTCGGTACTTGTAGCGCATCCGGGGGCGACTTGCTGCAGGCCGCAAGATTTGCCGTAGAGAATGCCAGAGCGGCGACTAAGACGGTCCGCTTCCATGTGTTCATTGGGGGGCTCCTTCTATGGCGGGCACATGTCCCGCACTGGCGATTTCTTGAGGATTCAGCTTGCCGATGGCCAGCAACAGCGCGCCGCGGTCTATCGCCTCCGCATAATAGGCAGAGACAAGCTCGGCACGCGCCTGATCCAGTTCTGCCTGTCCGTGCAGCAAGCCGGTCACGGTCTCTATACCATTTTCGTAACGCAGACGCACCAGACGTTGCGCCTCTTCCATCTGCTTAACCGCGAGTGCACGCATTTTGACGCGCAGCGTGGCCTCCCGGGCACCACGCCACACCTGCGCCACCTGCAAACGCAGCTTATCTTGCGCTTCCTGCAAGGCAGCCATGGCCCGTTCACGCTCAGCCTGGGCGCGGTCCATTCCGCCACCGCGTGCGAAGTCCAGCGCATTCCAGGTCACTTCTCCACCGATGGTATAAGACGGTGCCGCGTTGCCGAGAGTCCTGCCATTCCATTCCTGATTGGCCATGGCGTTAACGTGGGGGAGATAAGCGGCACGGGCGACGCTGATACCATCCTGTGCCGCCTTGACCTGGTGACGGAGGGCAACGATACCGGCGTTCTGGGCCATCGCGTCGCCCTGCAGACTGGTGAGCGGCGCCGCAGGCAGTGTGGGCTGAACGGGGCCAGCTACCGTCAGGGTCCTCCCTTCCGGCCAGCCAATAAGCGTGGCGAGATTATCCAGGGCATTGGCTTGGGCGTTCCGGGCACTTTCGACAGCCAGTTCAGCTTTTTCCAAATGCACTTCCGCAGACAGCAGATCGCTCTTTACCAGCACCCCGCGCGCCAGCAGGGAGCGGCTGGTTTTGACATAAGATGCGGCCGCCAGTTTGGCTTTATCCGCCACCTCGATACCCGTGTTAGCAGCAATGACGCCGTCATAGGCCTGCAAAATAGCGAAAGTCAGCCTCTGGCGTGCCATGACGTCACCACTCTGAGCGGCCTCCAGCATGGCCCGCGCCTGACCCAGACGTCCCCGGATTTCCCCGCCATTCCAGATCGGAATCTCCAGTTGCAGCTTGGTGCCAAAATTGTGGTAACTACCCGGTTGATCCAGCCCTGTCGGTGCTACACCCAGCGCGTCAGGGTTAAATTGTCCCGCGCCAAAATCGTTAAAGGTCGCCTGCCGCTGCGACAGCTTCATACCGAAAACGGTCAAGGCGTTGTTCGACTGGCTCGCAGAAAAAGAGGCCGCGAGCTTGGGGAGCAGGTGACCACGCGCTTCGGAGACAGCACCTTTGGCTTCTGCCTGCCTGGCATGCGCCAGTAGCATCTGCGGATTTTGCTTGAGGGCGAGATCTAGGCACTGATTAAAATCCAAGGCCGCGGCTGGCAACGAGGCACCGGAGCCCATCAGCAAGGCGATTAAAACGGATCGTGTTTTTTTGTGAGGACGAAAGGACATGTTTTTCCCCGCCGCGACAGGCGACACAAAAGCTCAAACAACAAATGCTGCCAAGCCCGCGCAGCATCACACAAGTTCATTATAGACGAGATGGTGACACCAGTTCGAACGTAGCATTGACGACTACGTCCACAGTGAGCACAAGACAATATTAGACTATTGTAATATACAATGGGCGGCCATTCAAGCCTTCTTTGCCTGAATGGCCCGAGTTCGATCCTTCTCAGTGCCCGATATTATGCCCCGGTGTTCAACGGAGGCTGCAGAAGACATCACTCATCATGGCGATCAGGCGCAGGGTACGGGGATCACCCACGCGGTAATAGACTTTGTTAGCATCCTTACGCGCCCGGAGGATGTCCTTTTCACGCAAAATGGCGAGATGCTGAGAGATGTTGCTCTGAGTGGTGCCAACAGCGGCCACGATATCCTGCACACTCATTTCTTCTGATCCCAATACGCACAAAACCTTGAGACGCAGCGGGTGCGCCATAGCTTTCAGGGAGCGGGAGGCCTGTTCAATATCCTCTTCCCGGGTTGGTAACTGATCCATAATCATGCCTCTTGGTCTATTTAAGTATCTTATTGACTTTGTTTATAATTACCGGAAATCGCAGTGCCTGCGGTCACCTTGCCTTTTTAGGTACATCCGCATAGAATCCACCACATGCGGGTGTAGTTCAATGGTAGAACCTGAGCTTCCCAAGCTCATGGCGTGGGTTCGATTCCCATCACCCGCTCCATTTAAAAACAAGGGCTTAGGCTAACGCTTAGGCCCTTTTACTTTGCCCGTGGGACACTGACGGGGCACTTCACCGCAACCATTCGCAATGAACAATAACCCTATATACTGATTTTGGGAAGTATGCACCGGGCATTTCCCGTGCCTGCTAACTGCCCCATGAGTGCCCCATGCTTGTCACCGTGACAATCCCTTTACCTGTGGATAAGTGCCCGCACTGCCCCATGAGTGCCCCATGCTCCATACTGTCGGAATAGATACCATGTTAAATCATTGCGTTGTGTTTCTATCTTATGCGCTTGCATGGCTCATGTTGCGATGTTTTGCCGTGAGTGTACAATACAAAACAGGCCGGGAGGTGTTGAAGCGCCTGCCCGACCCTACCAAGGCAAACCGTCAGGAGGTCGCCAATGGATACGCCAAGCATACCAGCCCCGGCCCTACCCTTCACTCTTTGGAGGCCCTAAGTCATGGCCGCCATAGAGAAGCGCACCACCAGCGACGGCACCACGTCCTATAGGGTGAAGGTTCGCCTACGCGGGCATCCCGTCGAATCCGCTACGTTCGCCAGCCTGACCAAGGCCAAGCAATGGGCCACCCAGACCGAGGCCGCCATAAGGGAAGGTCGGCACTTCAAAACGTCTGAGGCCAAGCGTCACACTTTGGCGGAGGCCATCGAGCGTTACGAACGGGAGAACCTGCCCGGCATGAAGTCCGCACAACATCGCCGGACATATAACGCCTTCTGGGCCGGGAAACTTGGAGCCTACACATTGGCGGACATAACACCCGCCGCCATCAATGACGCATTGCGGGGACTCACCACCGAGCGGCAACTAGGTCCGCAATCTGTGGCCCACTACCGGCAGGCCCTATCTAGCGTACTGACTCAGGCCGTCAATACTTGGCAATGGATAGAGCAAAGCCCCATGCACCGCGTACCTAAGCCCACATTGCCACGCGGCCGCGTCCGGTATCTCTCAGACGATGAGCGCGAACGTCTGCTATCTGCCTGCAAGGAATCCGCCAATGCAGACCTGTATCTTGCCGTCCTGTTGGCGCTGACCACTGGCGGCAGACAGGCCGAGACAATGGGCGCGTCGTGGTCACAGGTAGACTTGAGCCGGGCCACCTTGCAGCTTGAGGAAACGAAGAACGGCAGCCGCCGCGCTCTGCACTTGGTCGGTCCCGTGCTGGATATGCTCAGGGAGAGGGCCAAGGTGCGCCGGATAGATACAGACCTGCTGTTCCCTTCCCGCGTGAACCCTAAGCAGCCCGTGGACTTGCGCCAGCCTTGGGAAAAGGCGTTACAGGCGGCAGGCGTTGAGGGCTTCCACTGGCATGATTTGCGCCATTCATTTGCATCCATGGCGGCAATGAATGGGGCCAGCCTGCCCGAATTGGCCGCGTTACTCGGTCATAAAACGCTGGCAATGGTCCAGAGATACGCGCACTTGTCACCGGGTCACACTGCTGCACTGGCGGAACGGGTGGCCTCTAAGATGATGGGCGGGGGTGCGGCATGAGTGACCACGAAAAGATGCTGCTAGACAATGCCGACATGACAGAAGAAGAAGGGCAGCAAGTCGCGGAAGCATTTAGACGTGCTTATGCTCAGGGGCTTGTATCTGAAAAGGACCATGCACGCGGGATGGTTCAGGGCGCTATGGCACGCTGGCAAATGCAGATATATGAAGCCGCTGGAAAACCGCACCCCGTGCCTGACAACATCTATGAAGGCCAGCCAGACATTGAGCGCGTGGGTATTCCCGCCATAGATGACGCCTTGCCATTCCTGAAACCGAACGGAGAGCATCCGCGCCTTATCTTTCTGAACGCTCTGTCCTATCTCATGCGGGAAAGCGACGATGCCTTAGAGATTGCAGGAGCCAGGGCCAAGGATTGCGACAAAGCCGCCGCATTGCTCAGGGAGGCCGCCGCTCTGATGAAAGGGAGGGATAACGAGCCGTTGGGCCACCTGATAGAGTCTATCGCACCGTGGGCCGAGCAAGGCAAATATGGGCGCGTATTTCCCGAGGCCCTGCAAGGTTACAGGCTTGCAGCTACCCAGCACCATGACTCACTCAGCGCCAGCCTAAAGGGAAAAGGTGGCCCAGCCGCAAGGGGTGGCGCTATTGTCCGCGCATTGGTTCCATTTTTCCCGAATGAGCGCGGATTCTTCGCCAAAGGCGGAAATACGCTTATATCGAGATTGGCCGTTCTTTGTGGTGCAAGCAAGGCCACCCCAGCCTATGTCCTGAGCACGTTAAAACAGGCCAGGCGCACCGCACCACAGCCCACGGCACCCGCCAAAGCAGCAAGCCCGGATGAGTCGCTGTTGCGCCTGTTACGCAAGCCCTAAAATGTAATCGCCATTTTAACCCCCTAAATATTTTAGCCCCTTAATTGGGGCGTTTCTTTTTATGGGGTGCTGTTTCTTAAAGTCCTCACATCGCCGCAATTCAGCGGCACTTGTGAGAACGTTAAAATGACGAACGCAACCGAAACCCCGCAATATGTAACCGTTAAGCAGTTCACCGAAAAACACCCAGCCTTTAGCATTGGTGGCCTACGCTCTGCCATATTCTGGAAGCGCAACGAACTGGAAAAGGCCCATGCAGTCACCCAGCTAGGCCGCCGCGTATTGATTGATGAGCCGGTTTTCTTGGCCTTTGTCCAGTCTGGCGGATTGCGTAGCGTCCGGGGGGCGGCATGAAGCCCCGCAAGCCAGCACCGGAACAGCCGGACCTGCTGGCGGATATTGCCAAGCTGTCGCAATTTCCAACCCGTAAGAAGCGCCAGTCGCACAAGTTCGAGGGGCCATTAAATCCGCGTGAAGTCCGGGCACTGTCCGCCATGCTCAAGAGGCCGATAACCCGCGAGGAACTGGACACAATCGCCGGGGCATCCAATGGGCCGGAGTTGGTCAATCAACTGCGGGACAGAGGCCTAGAATTGCCGTGTTTCAGGCTGGGCAGCTACGACATGGACGGGATTTGGATATTCCGGGGGCTATACCTGCTAACCCAGAAAGACCGGGCGCAAGTAGCCAAAGCACTGACGAAGAAAAAGGCGGACTCGGCAAAGTCCACCCATACAGCGAGCGAAGCCACCGAAGAAAGCGACGGGGGCCGTCATGGATGATAACACATACAGGCAGTTACGCCGCAACCTCGCCCGCTGCTGGTGGGCACTTAGGGCGCTGCGCCGGACCATGGGGGTGCGGCATGACTGACCCTATCGAACAATTCCGGGACGCCCTCGCTGCTGCTGGCGTAATCCTTCACCCCTCAGCGACAATCCGCGCCGATGGTGTCTTGCACCGCGCCAGAAGCACCGATGATAAGCCCGGCAAGGTGTCCTGCTGGTATCGCCTGCACCTTGACGCGCCTGTTGCTGGTGCTGGTGGCTCTTGGAAGTCCGGGGCGTCCGTTCGCTGGTGTAGCAAGCGAGAATCGGCACTCACCGCCAAAGAACGCGCCGAACTCGCCGCCCGTATCCTGCGGGAGCGTGCCGAGGCTCAGGCCGAGCAGGAAGCCCGTCACCGTGACGCGGCAGCCCGTGCCCTTCGCGTATGGAATGACTCAGCACCAGCCGCCGCACGGCACCCTTACCTTGACCGCAAAGGCATAGCGCCCGGCATTGCCCGCCAGTCCGGGGGCGCTCTGGTCCTGCCCGTGGTGGACTTCTCAGGGGCATTGCATGGCCTGCAATTCATCGCTGAGGATGGCGGCAAAAAGTTCCTGTCTGGCATGGCGAAACAGGGCCATTTTATCCCGTCTGGTGGCACGCCATCGCCCGACCGTCCGTTATGGATTACCGAGGGACACGCCACCGCCTGCACTCTCAGCGCGTTACAGCCGGGCGTCGTGGTCATCGCCGCCTGTGATGCTGGAAACCTTCTCAGCGTAGCCACAGAAGCCCGTAAACGCTGGTCCGGCATTGACCTTGTGGTATGCCCTGACTTTGATGCCATAGGCTGCCAGAAAGGACAGGAAGCGGCAGAAAAGGCCCGTGCCCGTATCATGAAGCCCGACCGCCTGCCCTCTGACCTTCCCGCGTGGGTCAGCGATTGGAACGATTGGCAGCAATTCAGGCGGCAGGGGGTGCGCTCATGACGTGGGCCGACGAATCGCCACCACTGGACGCATACGCCGAGTTCGAGGACGTAGGCAGCGCGTCCGGTCCTTCTGCGGGTCCGTCTGCTGGTGCTGATGCCGCACTACCGGAGCCAGAGGCACCCCGACCACCGCTTTTACGGCACGTCCGGGAGTTGCTGACCAATCCGCCCGCCGTCCGTTGGCTGATACGCGGCATCATCGAGGCGGACACATTAGCGCTGCTATATGGGCAGCCGGGGGCAGGAAAGAGTTTTATCGCCCTCTCTATGGCGGCATCCATCGCTTGCGGGTCCGACTGGTACGACCACCGAGTCACCCAAGGCCCAGCCGTCTACATTTTGGGCGAGGGTGGCGGAGGTGTATCTCGCCGCCTGCGGGCATGGCAACTCAGCAACCCAGATGCCCGACTACAGGACGCGCCGCTTTATGTGTCCTCTCGCATGGTCCCCTTGGGTGAAGCTGAGGCCGTGGAGGAAATCGCCGCCGCCATAGCGGACGCTGGAACAGGCAAGCCGTCCTCAGTCTGGATTGACACCCTTGCCCGTGCCGCTGCTGGCCTTGATGAAAACTCAAGTCGAGACATGGGTGAACTCATAAAAGCCTGCGATGCCATCCGGGAGCGTTACGGGTGCGCCGTGGTGCTGGTCCACCATGCAGGCCACAATCAAGACCGTGCACGGGGTTCCTCGGCCATTAAGGCGGCACTGGACACCGAACTATCCGCCACCAAGGACGGGTCGGTCATTACCCTGCAATCGACTAAATCAAAGGAAGGCGAACCGTTCAAGCCTCTTACCTTCCAACTGGCGGGGGTGGATACGGGTTGGAACGATGAGGACGGCGAGCGCGTTTATAGCGCCGTGCTGGAGCCATGCGATGCACAGGAGCAGACCGAGGCGTTAGGGAAGAATCAGACAGTATGTCTTGGTGTCCTCAAGGAAATGTATGCCAACCGCCGAACGAATCTTGAACAGTGGGACCGTTCGCCTGATGACGCCAAGATAACGCTTGCCGAGTGGCGGGAAGGTTCAGGATTAATCCGCCAAAGGTTCAATGAAACCAAAGCAGCCCTTATAAAGCGGGGGCTTGTAACAGTCTCAGGCAATTTTGTAAGGGTATCTGAAGGGCGAACGAACGCGAACGAAAGCGAACGAAACGTTACGAGGGCATTTCGAATAACAAAAATTTCACGACTTGAGAATGGAATATTCCCCTTTC
>NZ_JAGDVS010000097.1 GCF_023255755.1 Acidithiobacillus sp.
GCATAGATATGGAGCTGCTTACCCGCAGAAATCCCTGCACGAATCACGCCCAGTGCCGTGCCGTATCCACCGGTCGCGAGGCTGCCGGTGTTGCAATGGGTCAGAATGCCACCCTCTGCCGGCAAGAGCTCCGCGCCATAACGGCCCATACGCTGGTTATCGGCGATATCATCGCGGAGCAAGTCATGGGCGGCCTGTAAAAGCGCGGCGACGGCCTGCCCCGCGGTAGACGCCGATTGCGCCAATGCCAGTTGCCGGTCCGTCGCCCAGGCGAGATTCACCGCCGTCGGTCGCGCCGCCTTGATCTCGTCGGCGGCACTCAGCAGGCGTGCCTGCCAGTCCGCATGCGTGCTCGCCTCGCTCACGGCCAGTGCCATGGCATAAGCGGCGGTAATGCCGATTGCCGGGGCACCACGTACTACCATCTGCCGAATCGCCACCGCCACCGCGCGATAATCACTGAGCTTTAACCAGGTTTCCTGCTGCGGCAACAGTCTTTGATCGAGAAGGCAGAGCTGACCCTCCTCCCAACGGATGGCACGAATTTGGTCGGCACTGGACACATAATCCTCCTCGGCAAGATACCAGGTCAGTCGGAAGCGGAACACCGCAGTATGGTGTGCTCAATATACGGGCAGTTGAAAAGTCTGTAAAATGCGCCGGAACGTCCAGACCCCATGCTTCTGGGGCACTCCCGCTTTTACCATCAGGTCCACTCATGTCTTCTGCCAGCCTATACCCCATTCTTCGTCTGCGTCCCAAGGAGGATCGCCGCCTCCGCGCCGGTCACCTCTGGATTTACAGCAACGAAATCGACGTCCAGAAAACCCCCCTCACCGCCGTCACTCCAGGCAGCGTCTGCCGGATGGAAGACGCCCAGGGCAAGGCCCTGGGGCTCGCCCATGTTAATCCTCATACCCTGCTCTGTGCGCGCTTGTTGAGCCGTGACCCGCATGTCAGCATTGATGAGGGCTTTTATCGCACCCGCTTACAGCAGGCTTTGCTGATGCGGGAGCGCCTGTTTGGTGCGCCTTTTTACCGCCTGGTGCATGGTGAAGGCGATGGTTTGCCGGGCCTGATTATCGACCGCTATGAGGACCATCTGGTGCTGCAGGCAGGTAGTCTCGGCATGGATCGCGATTTGCCCCTGATCACGGCGGCTTTGCAGGGTCTGCTGCGCCCGGCGGGCATTTTGCTGAAGGCCAGCGGCGCGGCGCGGCGACTGGAAGGGCTGGAAGACCGCGTCGAAGTCCTCTTCGGGCATATCCCGGAGCGGCTGGAGGTTTGGGAAAACGACTGCCTGTTCCAGGTTGACCCGCGCGGCGGGCAAAAAACCGGCTGGTTTTATGACCATCGCGCCAATCGCCGCCGCTTGCGGGACTTTGCCCAAGGGCGCCGGGTGCTGGACTGCTTCGCCTATCTCGGTGGCTTTGCCATCCCCCTGGCCAAGGCCGGGGCAAGCGCCGTCACCGCTGTGGACAGTTCAGCACCGGCCCTGGCGATCCTCGAAGAAAACGCCCGACGCAACGAGGTTGAGGGCTTGCGCAGCATTCACGGCGATGCCATGGAGACGCTGCACAATTTACGCGACCGCGGTGAGCAGTTCGATCTCATCGTCCTTGATCCCCCGGCTCTGATCAAATCGAAGAAGGATTTCAAGGAAGGCAGCATCGCCTATCGCCGCTTTAACGATATGGCCATGCGTTTGCTGACCCCCGGCGGCATCCTGTTCTCGGCGTCCTGCTCGCATCACCTGAGCCGGGAAACGCTGCTCAGCCAGATCGCTTTTGCCGCCCAGCGTGGGGACTACCAGATCATCGGTGAAGGCAGTCAGGATATGGATCACCCCGTTCACCCGGCGGTGCCCGAAAGCAACTACCTCAAGGGCTTCTTCATCCACCGTCGGGAAGAGTTACCCGAAGAGGCAGAAAAGACCGCCTGATCACCAAGCGCGTTGGATTCTTGTCGCCATGCCCGGTGACAGGTACAATCGCGCCCACGCCGGCGTAGCTCAGTTGGTAGAGCAACCGATTCGTAATCGGTAGGTCAGAGGTTCGACTCCCCTCGCCGGCACCAATTAGAACAAGGGCTTAGGCTTCGGTCTAAGCCCTTTTTCTTTGCCACATTGAATTTGCACCGCAATTGCACCACAGTCCGGTCTGGTTTACTCTCTCGTCAGGCACTCATTGTGGGGGACTATATGGCATCCATCACGCCAAGTTACGACCGGGAAGGGGAACACATCGGTTGGCAAGTAGCCGTCCGCAAAAAAGGATACCCGTCACAGTACAAAACCTTCCGCACAAGGAAGGAAGGCGAAGCATGGGCCAGCGTCACCGAGTCCGAGATGGTGCGCGGCGTCTGGCGGGATCGGTCGGAAGCAGAGAGCACTACGCTCAAGGAATGCCTTGAGAGATACCTGGCAGAGGTCACACCGAAGAAAAAATCCAAGGGTGAGGGCTGGTACGTCAAAGCATGGATGACCCGTCCCATCGCGTCCCGCTTCATGGCGTCGATCCGGGGTAAGGATTTGGCGTCCGAGATCAGGGCTATGGAAAGCGAAGGCAAGAGCGCCAACCACATCCGCTTGCACCGTGCGGTCATCTCTAATTTGTTCAATGTCGCACGCCGTGAGTGGGGCATGGAATCCCTGGAAAATCCGGCGGACCTGGTGAGCAACCCCAAATTGCCACAAGGCAGGAATCGCCGCCTGGTAGATGACGAAGAAGAAAGGCTACTGGCCGCATGTGGTGAAGCACGTAACCCGTGGCTACGCCCCCTAGTGGTCGTCGCGGTGGAAACCGCGATGCGCTCGGGTGAGATGGTGGAAACCTGGAAGCAGGACCCAACCGGTGCGCTGGATGCCGATGGAAAACACCTGCAAGTTAAGGTCAGTACCGGCTTGTTATGGGAAAATGTGGATCTGAAAAAGCGCACCGCACACTTACCCAAGACCAAGAACGGCGACGCTCGCACGGTCCCCCTCTCCAGTCGCGCTGTAGCAGCCCTGGACGCCCTGCCCCGCAACCTGGACGCCCTGCCCCGCAACCTGGACGGGCGCGTGTTCGGGGTTACTTACGAGGGGATACATCAATCCTATGTACGCGCCTGCCGCCGTGCTGGTATCACCGGGCTGACCTTCCACGATTTGAGGCACGAAGCCACCAGCCGCCTCTTTGAGAAGGGCCTGAACCCCATGCAGGTGGCGGCCATCACCGGGCACAAGACCTTGCAGATGCTGAAAAGGTACACCCATCTGAGGGCTGAGGATCTGGCGAAGATGCTGGGATGAAGCTGCTTAATATTTTTGTCACGGCGGGGTAATACATGACCATCACGAAACAGGCTTTAACCCTTCATCTATCGGACACCGTGGGCCTGCCCGCCAAAGAATGCGCGGCGCTGGTCAATACCCTCTTTGACACGATCCGCACCACGCTGGCCGCCGGTGAGGACATGAAGCTATCCGGCTTCGGGAACTTCACCTTGCGGGAGAAGCGGGCACGGCCTGGGCGGAATCCGAGGAACGGGGAACCGTTCGACATCGCCGCCCGGCGGGTGGTGACGTTTCGGGTCAGCCAACTGGTGAAGAAAAGGTGCTGACCTGTTTGCGTGGGCGGTGCCCATCAGGCCTTTATCATGCCCAGATCGTGCATGAGCGCACCCATCTCTTCGGTGGATAAATCGAGCAAGCCTAGTAGCTTTGCCTCTGCCCGGTCCATTTGATCTACTATTCCGGCACCGTCGTTTGGTGTCCCCATGCCGCCCATCTTTGGGATTAAACGCCGCATCCTTAATTCCAGGGATTGCTTGCTGATGCCTAGTGTGAGGGCCGCTCCCTCAGTGTTTATAGGGGGTTGCATCATTGAACGCCTTTTTATGTTTCCTGTGAGCCGGTATTGTTCATATTAGCCAGTCTTTTTATGTCCTTGAGGATGGTGTTGTGTTGGTCTTTTTGTTGTTCTCTGAGCATGGCCTCTATTTTGCGTAGACCTTCGACGATCGCTTGGGCCATCGTTGACCCCTGTTTCGCCGCTTTCCCTAGCCACTGTATGGCTATGGCAAAATCCGGTTTTACCCCGTATCCATGGTAATAGCTGTCCCATAGCCACTCCATGGCATCAGCATTGCCTCTCTTGGCGGCCAGTTCAAACCAGTTTACGGCAATCTTCTGGGTGGTTGGGCTGCGGTAAAAATAGGTGGCCACGTTGGTCGTTTCCTGGGCATCACCCGCCTCTGCGTTTTTGACGCATTCCAAGAATTCATCAGTCAGTTCGGTTGGAATCTGTTCAGCCATGCTTGAAATGTCTACCCGAACAAGTTGGCCGCCTGGAAGGTGGCCGGCTTCGATGGCCTTGCCTTTGATCGTGCCGGATTCCAACCAGTTATGGATGGTCCGAATGGTTTTTCAAGGCACAGGCCAGCGCCGAAGCCGGTTTCACCCTCATCGAACTGATGATCGTCATCGCCATCATCGGTATTTTGGCGGCTATCGCCATTCCGCAGTATGAGAAGTATATTTCTACGGCTCAGGCCAGTGATGTCACAGCAAATTTCTCCAGTGCCGTGCATCAGGTTCAAGCCGCTGTTGCAGCCAAGTCCGCCGGTCAGACTACCGTTGTTTTCGGCCAAGCAGGCCAGGCTGCTGTAGCTGGTACGGGTGGTGCCGCAGGTACACCAGCAATTCCTGCCACCCAAGGCGAACTCAGCAGTACCGCGCTTGATCCAGTTTCCGGCCAAGGTGCCAACCCCGCTTACATTAGCGCCGGTACAGCCGCAAGTGCAGGCACGCCAGGTCAGGTTGGAATGACGGGTGGATCTATCACCGCAGGGGCGGTCACTCCTGGAGACGCGGCCACTACTCCCTATGTAATTACGGTCAGCTATGGCGCCAGCACAACGTCTGTGGGTTCAGATATTAAGGGTATGGTTGAGAAGATCTATGGAACCGGTAAAAATAACACCACCGCAGCCTGCAGCAGTGGTGTTTGCACGGTTACTATTAGCACAAACGGCACGCTTTCTGTTGGTTAATTCCAGAGAAGAGCGTTATCGCTAATCAATGATATATAACAGAGGGCATCTCGTACAGGTGCCCTCAATTATGTAAACACATATACTCAGTCCTTATTTTAATGGCTACTTTTCCCAGAAGAGGGTGGTTATATGCCTATGCAAAAAATATCCACATGTGGTAACAATCCAAGCATATTCTCATACGATGGTGACGTGCGTCATGGCGTCGTTATCCAGCATACCCATGTCACCTATAATGTTAGTCATAATATATTCAACGATCTATTGAATCATTTCGCAGGAAAGGCTGTGCATGGTGGTTTCTCCATGACCCAACCCACTCTAGGGCATTTCGAATAACAAAAATTTCACGACTTGAGAATGGAATATTCCCCTTT
>NZ_JAGDVS010000073.1:0-4861 GCF_023255755.1 Acidithiobacillus sp.
GGGCCTTGACCTGAGCTTCTTCACGCAGCTCCACACCACGACGCTCGGCGTTGGCGATAATTTCTGCCGCCTTTTCTTTGGCTTCGCGGAGCAGCTCTGTCGCACGCTTTTGCGCCAGGGCCATTTCTTCCTTACCGCGTTCCGCTGCCGCCAGACCGTCGGCAATTCTCGCGCGACGGTCGTCCATGACCTTGCGCAAAGGACCATACATATACTTGTACAACAACGCCACCAGGATGACGAAGGTGATCAACTGAATGATCAATGTTCCATTGATACCTACTGGATTCATGACTACCTCACTTGCAAGTGGGCCGGCTCAGCCGGCCCAGCATCAGCCCAGGAACGGGTTGGCGAAGAGGAACCAGAAACCGAAGGCCAGAATAATGAAGGGGAAAGACTCCATCAAACCGGCAAAGATGAAGGTATTCACCAGCAACTGCGGGCGCATTTCCGGCTGACGGGTGATGCCTTCAATGGTCTTGGAGGTGATAAGGCCCCAACCAATGGCAGAACCCAGACCAGCGGCGCCAAAAATGATACCTACGGCAATGGCAGTAGCAGCAACAATGATGGTATGTGCGTCCATGATAACTCCTTACAAGTGTCGCAAAGTGGAATAATAAACTTGTTAATGATCCTGCATATTCGCCATGCCGAGGTACACTACGGTCAGCACGGTAAAAATAAACGCCTGCAGGATGATGATTAAACTTTCGAACAAGGACCAGACTTCGCCCATAACCATCTCGCCCCACCAGGGCAGCATGGCCAGGAGCAGGAAGACCAGCTCACCGGCAAACATGTTGCCGAAAAGTCGCAGACCAAGGCTCAACGGCTTGGTGATCTCTTCAATCAGCGACATGATGATATTCATCGGCGCCAGCCAGATACCGAAGGGATGGGTCAGATAGGTCTTAAAGTAGGAGAACCCCTTGACGCGCAGATTGGTCGCTATCATGAGCAGGAAGATCGCGATAGCCACACCCAGCGTCGTATTCAAATTGACGGTCGGGGTGATGCGGAACTCCGTGATCCCAAACCAGTGCGCGACCATACCGGGCAGGTAGGCGGGGATAACATCCAGGCTGTTCATCAACAGAATCCAGAGAAAAACCGTTATCGCGACGGGCGCGATCAAAGGATCTTTAACGGGGAAACTGCCTTGCACCAAGTCATCAATGAAGTCGACCACGCCCTCCAGCCAGTTCTGCATCCCGCTGGGGGTGCTGGCCTGCAACCGTGAGCCAACCACCATGGCGGTGATGACCAGAATGGCGGCCATGACCCAACCCATGACGATAGTGTCGAGATTAAAGGTCCAGAAGCCTTCGCCGATGGACCAGTTTACGAGGTGATGGGCGATATCGCCTGATGCCACGCTTAACTCCTTTGCCTGGAACGTTCCCGCACCAGAAATGCCAAAAATACGAAATGGGTCAGCAAGAATCCGGCGACCAGCCCGATAACCGGCAGGCGCAGCCAGAATATTGCAAAAATCAGTCCGAGGATGGTGATAATCCAGCGCTGCAACACCGCTCCGCCCAAGCGCCGTGCAGCGCGTTGCGTGGAGACGGGGAGCGCGATAAGGCGTCCACCCAAAATGAGCATATTGATTACGCTCAAAAATGCGGCAAAGAGTACTGCGTAGGCTTCTTCTCGCCCCCAGCGCCACGCCACTATGGCAGCCAGCAGCAGGGCCAACGTCAACACTGTTGCAGTCACTCGCCCAACGTAGGACGAAAAATTCACCATCTCCGTTTGTTTTTCTTGCTCTTTCAACGGGCGGGTCTTGAGTACGCGCAGAGTCTAAACAGGCTGGTGCAGCCCGTCAAGAGAGGAATATCAGCTTTCATCATCATCGAGCGACACGCCCAGGCGCTGAAAAAGCACTGCCTCCTGTTCCGGATCATCCCAGCGAATCCGCAACTCGCCGCCCCGCCCTTGCGCACGCAGATCGACGGATAGCCCCAGACGCGCGCTAATCCGGGCAGAAAGCGCCGCAATATTGGGGTCCGGCTCTGCCTTGGGCGGCTTGACCCGGCTTTCGGCCTGCACCAGACGTTCAGTGGCCCGCACACTCAGGGCTTCGCGGACGACTCTATCCGCGAGCCGCACCTGGCGCTCGTCCGTTAACGTGAGCAGGGCCCGGGCATGGCCGGCACTGAGCGCCCCATTTTCGACATGGATATGGAGGTCTGAACAGAGGCGCAGCAGGCGTAACTGGTTACTGATGGCAGCGCGGGAACGGCCGAGGGATTCGGCCAGCGCTTCGTGACTGAGGCCGAACTCGTCGAGCAGGCGTTGCAGCGCCAGCGCTTCTTCCAGGGGGTTGAGGGCTTGACGCTGAATATTCTCGATGATGCCGATGGCGAGGGCTTGTTCGTCACTGCATTCACGGACCACGGCGGGGATGTGTGCAAGGCCGGCCAATTGCGCGGCGCGCCAGCGGCGTTCCCCAGCCACGATCTCATAGCGGCCGCCGCCGATGGCGCGAATGACAATGGGTTGCACCACCCCCTGGCTACGGATGGAGGCGACGAGTTCTTCCAGAGACTCCTCGCTGATCAAACCGCGCGGCTGGTAGCGTCCGCGTTGCAGCAGGTCGACGGGAACCTCGCGCATAGCGCCGCCCGTTGTTCCTTCACTAGCAAAGAGGGCGTCCAGTCCGCGCCCGAGACCAAGCCGCTTCACTCCACCCACTCGCGGCGTAAAAACTCGGCGGCGACACCCTGATAGGCCCGCGACCCGGCACAGGCCGGATCATATTCCAAAGCAGCGCGGCCAAAACTGGGGGCTTCGGCCAGACGGATATTGCGGGGAACCACCGTACTATAGAGCTTGTCCGGAAAATGACGCTCCAGCTCCAGCCCCACTTCGGAGGAGAGGCGGTTGCGGTTGTCGAACATGGTTCGCAGCAGGCCATGCACTTCGAGGTGGGGGTTGAGCTGCGCACGCACCCGGCGCACGGTGCCGAGCAATTGGGTCAGGCCTTCAAGGGCATAATATTCGCATTGCATGGGGATCAGGACGCTATCCGCGGCGACCAATGCGTTAATGGTCAGCATATTGAGCGCGGGCGGACAGTCGATCAGCACGTACTCGAAGTTACTCACTGCGGCCAGGGCATTTTTAAGATGCCGCTCACGGTCTGGTCGGCCATAAAGCTCAACCTCCGCACCGGCAAGATCGGGGCTGGAGGGTGCGAGAAACAGCCCCGCCGGAGAGGCATTCAACAGCACCGCGCTCAGCGGCAACTCACCGAGAAGGACGTGGTAAATGGTCGACACCGTGTTGCCGCCGAGACCGAGGCCGGTAGTGGCGTTGGTCTGGGGATCGAGGTCAATCAGGAGAACACGCTTGCCCACCTGGGCCAGTCCGGCGGCCAGATTGACGGCAGTGGTGGTTTTACCCACCCCTCCTTTTTGGTTGGCGATAGCGACGGTGCGCATGGTGACTGGGCGGTCTTCCATCTTCGACAATGATTTCTCTTAGGATACCCCGTAGCGGCGCAGGGGGCTAGGGCGTGGTTACGGGTACACGCCAGGAAAGCAGCAGACGGGGCGGCAGGTTGGGGACGGCGAGGTCCTGATGCGTGATGCGGAGGGTGGCGGCGCGGGGCCAGTCGGCCAACTCCGTCTCGACGCCAGGACCTTTCTGGGCGAGCACCTGCGTGTGCGGGCCCTGTAAATGCCTGGTCATGGCGTCGAGACGCGCCAAGGGCGCGGTGGCACGGCTGATAATGACATCTGGCAGGAGGTCGGGGCGGTAATCCTCACTGCCCTGTGCGGCGACTTGGACGTTGGTCAACCCCAGGTCAGCGATGACGTGGCGGAGGAAAGCCACCCGCTTGGCGGCGGGCTCCACCAGAGTAAATGCTTGCACCGGACGGCAGATGGCCAGGGGGATACCGGGCAATCCGGCACCGCTGCCGATATCCGCCACCGCCCCCTCCGGCAAGTAGGGTAGCACCGCCAGGCTGTCCAGCAGATGGCGAGGCACCATCTCCAGGGGATCGCGCACCGCTGTCAGGTTGTGGGTGGCATTCCAGCGCTGCAGGAGAGCGAGATAGCGGATCAGCAGGTTACGCTGCTCGGCATCAACACTGTCCAGACCGAGAGCCATCAGTCCAGCATTCAGAAGGGCACGCAGGACTTGCGAGGATACCTCCGGGTTCGCCATCGAATCAGCCAACCTGCTGCAGACCGCGACGTTTCACATGAATCAGGAGCAGGGAGATGGCGGCCGGAGTCACACCAGGGATACGGCTGGCCAAACCGATGGTCTGCGGCCGCTGCCGGGCGAGACGCTGCATCACTTCGGTAGAGAGCCCCCGCACCGCAGCGTAGTCCATGTCGGCAGGGATATCCGTACCCTCCCAGCGTGCGGCGCGGGTGATCTCATCGTGCTGGCGGGCGACATAACCGGCATATTTGCATTCGATCTCCAGTTGCTCGCGGGCCTGCGCATCGCTGCACGGAACGAGGTCGAGCACCTGGAGCAGGCTGGCGTAACCCCAGTCGGGGCGGCGGAGGAGTTCGAGAGCGGTGACATCGCGGGAGAGGGGCTGATCCGTCTTCGCCGCAATACGCTCGGCGATAGCGCTGCCGGGATGGATACGTAAGCCTTCGAGGCGGGTGCGCTCCGCCTGCACCGTGTCCTGTTTGGCACTGAAGGCCGTCCAGCGCGAGTCATCGACCAACCCCAATGATCGGCCATGGGGAGTCAGACGCAGATCGGCATTGTCTTCGCGCAATTGCAGGCGATATTCGGCGCGGCTGGTGAACATACGGTAGGGCTCGTCGAGTCCGCGGGTGACAAGATCATCCACCATCACCCCCAGATAGGCTTCGTGGCGACC
>NZ_JAGDVS010000073.1:4871-5273 GCF_023255755.1 Acidithiobacillus sp.
CCGGCGAGCAGCCCCTGCGCCGCGGCTTCTTCATAACCAGTGGTGCCGTTGATCTGGCCGGCGCAGAACAGACCCGGCAAGCGTCGGCTTTCCAGACTGGGGTGGAGCTCGCGGGGATCGAGGTAGTCGTACTCGATGGCGTAACCGGGACGCAGCAACACGGCGTTTTCCAGACCGCGCATGCTGCGCACCAGTTCGACCTGGACACCGAAGGGCAGGCTGGTGGAGATACCGTTGGGGTAGACTTCGTGGGTATCGAGGCCTTCTGGTTCCAGGAAAACCTGATGCGACGCCTTATCGGCAAAGCGCACGACTTTGTCCTCGATGGACGGGCAGTAACGTGGGCCCACCGACTGGATATGACCACCATACATGGCCGACTGGTGCAGGTTCGCGGCGATG
>NZ_JAGDVS010000194.1 GCF_023255755.1 Acidithiobacillus sp.
GCCAGACACCTATATCCAACAACCCCGTCTCTATACACAGAGACGGGGTTGTTTTGCGCGAATTTAAACAACCTGCCCCGCTGCCTGTCCGGATGCCCAAGCCCACTGGAAGTTGTAGCCGCCGAGCCAGCCGGTGACGTCGACTACTTCGCCGATGAAATAGAGGCCCGGCACCAGCTTAGACTGCAAAGTGCTGGAGGATAGTCCGTCGGTATCGACGCCGCCCAGCGTGACTTCCGCTGTGCGGTAGCCTTCGGTGCCGCTGGCGGTGATGGGCCATGCGTTGAGCTGACTGCCGATCAGTCTGAGTTCCGCGCTACGGTATTGCCGCATCGGCCGACCGTCGAACCACTGCTCGCAGAGGCGCTGCGCTAGCCGTTTCGGCAGCGCATCGCCGAGCACGGTTTTAAGTGCGGCGAGCGGTCGTGCCGTGCGCTGTTCCAACAGCCATTCACCTACGTCCTGATCCGGCAACAGGTCCATATGCAGGCTGTCTCCAGGTTGCCAGTAGGAAGAAATTTGCAGGATAGACGGACCGCTAAGGCCACGATGGGTGAACAGGAGGCCTCCGCGGAAACTCTGCCTGGCCACACTGGCTTCCACGCCCGGTAACGTGACGCCGGCCAGATCCTTATAATGCGTCTGATGGCTGCCACTCAGCGTCAGTGGCACCAGTCCAGGGCGGGTGGGTAGCACGTCGTGACCAAACTGGCGGGCGATTTCGTAGCCAAAACCCGTGGCACCCATACTGGGAATGGACAGGCCGCCGGTGGCGACTACCAGTGCTTCGGTCTGCACCTCGCCGCGCGTGGTGCGCAGGTTGAAGCCCTCAGTTATTTTGTGAACGCGCTCGATGCCGTAATTGGTTTCAATCGTCACGCCAGTTGCGGCGCATTCGTTCAGCAGCATCTGTACGATCTGCCTGGAGGAGCCATCGCAGAACAACTGGCCGAGTTCTTTTTCGTGATAGGCGATGCCGTGTTTCTCTACGAGCGCGATGAAGTCCGCAGGTGTGTAGCGCGCCAGCGCAGACTTGGGGAAATGGGGGTTGCTGCAGAGGTACTGGCTCGGCGTTACCCCGAGGTTGGTGAAATTGCAGTGGCCGCCGCCGGACATCAGGATTTTTTTACCGACCTTGTTGGCATGATCGACCAGCAGCACGCGCCGTCCGCGCTGGCCAGCCGCGATCGCGCACATGAGCCCGGCGGCACCTGCGCCGATGATCAGCACATCCACCTTCACCCGTTCACCGCGGACTCAATGCGAGACATGGTTTTTTTGTTAATCCCCATTATTTTCATTGCCTTGCTTATACGACTCGAACATTTGTCTCGGATCCTTGCTGCAGGGTAACCCCGTTCAGAAAAATCGGCTTCTTCTCATCTTTTTGTTTTGCCATGATGACGAATATTTGTACATTATCAAAGAGGATTGTTGACTTGTCGGCGCCCTATCCTGCCCACCCATATCACCCGCTTCCTTGACAATACCAACCGGTCGGTCTTAGATAGGGATTCACGCTGAAATATTATGGAGGCCGGTATGGAAGTTATTGCTGCGGTAAAAAATCGTCGTGCCGTAAAATCCTTTGATCCGCATCATAAAATGTCCGATGAAACACGGCAGGTGCTGTTGGAGACAGCGGTATTGGCACCCAGTGCGTACAACATTCAGCATTGGCGGACCGTGGACGTGCGGGACCCTGCGCAGCGGGCGGCTATTCGTGAGGTGGCCTGGGGCCAGACGCAGGTGACAGATGCTTCAGCGCTCTATGTGCTGTGTGCCGACCTCAACGCCTGGCAGGAGGAGCCGCAGCGGTACTGGGCGACATCGCCGCAGCCGGTGCAGGACTTTGTGTTGCCAAAGTTGGATGAATATTATCGCGGTAAGCCGGAGGTGGCGCGCGATGAGGCAATGCGCACTCTGGGTATTTTTGGCATGACCCTGATGCTGGTGGCGCAGGATCTTGGTTACGACTCCTGTCCCATGGACGGCTTTGATTTCGACGCGGTGGCAAAGATTATTCGTCTGCCGGCAGACTTTGCCATCGGCTATATGGTGGCGGTCGGCAAGGGTACAGGCAATGCTTGGCCGAGTAACCGGGAACCTGTGGAGAAACTGGTATATATCGATCATTTTTGAGCCCCGGGCAGATTGTCGCGGAGGGAAATGCTCTATACTCGTAATTCATTATACCGAGCAGGTGACCACCTGCGGGAGAGTTAAGAATGCCTGTCAATGAAGGAACTGCAGATCGGATTATCCGCGTGATTGTAGGGTTGGCCATTATTGTAGTGCTGGCGGTTTTTCTGCCGGGCGCAAACAAATGGTGGGCGCTGGTGGGTTTGGTGCCGCTTATTACCGGGCTTACCGGTTTCTGCGCGCTGTATACCTTGCTGGGCATCAAGACCTGTCCGATGAAGCCGCGAGCAAAATCCTGATCCTCTGAGTGCTGTTTCCCGGTTGGTCCGGGCGCTGCGTAGAAAGGCGCGGCGGCGACCGCGCCTTTCTTGTTAAACGCCTCCGGATATACCTCTGGACACTAGCTGCATGCCACCTTAGGATCCATAAAAAATTACATAGACTTTATTTGCTGGGTGAGATGGCGTAGTTCCACCGGGTTTACGCGCCTGGCCGCTGATGGGCTATCCGCACCTGGTGTTCTATCTTGAGCACCCTGATCATGTCGACGTTTGGCGCGTCTTACACGGTTAACGCGATATCCCGGCGTGGATGCAGGGGTTCGAACTCTCACGAATTCATTGGGTAGCTGTCTGAGAGCGCGCAAACACCTTGACATCCGTCCCTATCATCGCTAATCTCCCGCCCCTCAGTGAAAAACCCGAAGCCGGAGTTGTGTGATGAAGACCTATTCTGCCAAGTCTCATGAAGTGCAAGGAGACTGGTTCGTGGTGGATGCCACCGATAAAGTTCTGGGCCGCCTCTCCGTAGAGCTGGCTAAACGTTTGCGTGGCAAGCATAAGCCCGAGTATACGCCCCATGCCGATACCGGCGATTATATTGTTGTCATCAATGCCGACAAGATCGCGGTCACCGGCAACAAGGCCAAAGACAAAATTTATTACCATCACACCGGCTACGTCGGCAACCTGAAGAGTGCTTCCTTCGAGAAGATGATGGAGACGCACCCGGAGCGGATCATCGAACTCGCGGTCAAGGGCATGCTGCCCAAGAATCCGCTGGGTCGGGCGATGTTCAAGAAGCTCAAGGTTTATATCGGCTCCGAGCATCCTCATTCGGCGCAGCAGCCGCAGCCCCTGAACGTTTAAGGCGAAGACTTTATGGAACAATATTACGGTACCGGTCGGCGTAAAAGTGCAACAGCCCGCGTGTATTTGCGTCGTGGCTCAGGCAAGATCGTCATCAACAAGCGCACCCTGGAAGACTACTTTGGCCGCGAGACTTCGCGTATGGTGGTCATGCAGCCGCTGGAGTTGACCGGTCATGGTGGCCAGTTCGACATTCTGGTGAATGTCAGCGGTGGTGGTGCCAGTGGTCAGGCCGGGGCGATCCGCCATGGCATTACCCGCGCCCTCATGGTCTATGATGAAACCTTGCGCCGTCCCTTGCGCAGCGCCGGTTTCGTCACCCGTGACGCCCGCGAAGTGGAACGTAAGAAGGTCGGCAAGCATAAAGCCCGGCGTAGTCACCAGTTCTCCAAGCGTTAATCACGCGCGCTTCGGACTGGGAAACAAGCCGCCTTCGGGCGGCTTTTTCTGTTACGGCTAAGGAATGGAGGAACGTATGATTCGCGCAGGTATTGTCGGTGGTACGGGTTATACCGGGGTGGAGTTGCTGCGTTTGCTGCTGCCGCATCCGGAAGTCGAGGTGGTGGCCATCACCTCCCGTGCCGAGGCCGGGCAGCGCGTGGATGCGCATTTCCCCAATCTGCGTGGTCACTGCGATCTGAACTACACCACGCCCGATCCCGCGCTGTTGGGTGGGCTCGACGTCGTCTTTTTTGCAACACCCCATGGGGTGGCGATGGATAGTGCGCCGGAGCTGCTGGCCAAAGGTGTGCGGGTCATTGATCTGGGCGCCGATTTCCGACTGCCCGATGCAGAAGTCTTTGCTCAGTGGTACGGCATGGCCCACCGCGCGCCCGAAGCACTGGCCGAAGCCTGTTATGGCTTGCCAGAATACTATCGGGCCAAGGTCAGTGCGGCGCGGCTGATTGCCAATCCAGGCTGTTATCCGACGGCGGTCATCCTCGGCCTCGCGCCTCTGTTGGCCGAGGGCTTGCTGCGAGAGGATACACTGATCGCGGATTGCAAGTCTGGCGTCAGCGGAGCAGGTCGTACTGCTAAGGTTGGCCTGATTCTCCCCGAAGCGGCGGATAGCATCAGCGCCTATGACGTAAGCGGTCACAGGCATCGGCCGGAAATTGAGGCTGTACTCTCCGATATCAGCGGCACCCGGCTGGAGTTGCAGTTCACGCCCCACCTCATGCCCATGATCCGCGGCATCCACGCTACCCTTTACGGGCGGCTGCGCCAGCCCGTGAGCGATGCGGCGCTACAGGAGCTGTTCACCACCCGTTACGCCGGCGAGCCCT
Source organism: Acidithiobacillus sp. (assembly GCF_023255755.1). Classification (GTDB taxonomy): domain Bacteria; phylum Pseudomonadota; class Gammaproteobacteria; order Acidithiobacillales; family Acidithiobacillaceae; genus Acidithiobacillus. The sequence goes on from NZ_JAGDVS010000194.1 coordinate 4,577, forward strand.
TTGTAGATGTCTTGCCCTTCGGCAGTCATCCGGCTACGCGTTCGGTGCGAGGTGCCAATGTTTGCCGTATCGCCGTTCACCAGCCCCGGCCTGGGCTGGTGGTCGGCCTCTCGGTCATCGACAATCTGGTCAAAGGGGCTGCCGGGCAGGCGGTACAAAATATGAACCGGTTGTTCTCCCTGCCGGAGGACATGGGGTTAGCGCACATCGCCTTGTTGCCATAAGGCCACAATACCCTCGGCAATGAGCGACAATGTAACTTATTGAAAGTAAATATAACGCTGGGTACGCTTCCAGATCCGTAGCCGTTCTTCTACAGCTATATAATGTAACAACCTGAAAAATATGGCCAAAGATATTGGCACCAATTTTGCTGTACTTGTCTGTTCCGCCCTGGAGCCAGCGTTGGCAGAGCTTTGGGCAAAGTGGTGATACACGGCAACCTGCTGATGTTTGAATCCGGGTAAATCGCTACCTAAGACAAGGAGTTTATTATGATCAAGTCGTCGGCTTTCGGCACTCGCCAGTTGGTACTTGCTGCCAGCGCTGCGCTACTGTGCGGTCTGACCAGCGTCTCCGCTTGGGCGGACGATGGTCTGTCGCTCGGGCTTGCGGTTCCGGGGTTGAGCGTATTTCTCGGTAATCCGCCGACCTACTACGCGCCGCC
>NZ_JAGDVS010000181.1:0-7025 GCF_023255755.1 Acidithiobacillus sp.
ACGCTACGTGACCGTCAGCGCGTCTAAAGCCATCAATATCTTTGACCGTACTCAGTCTTTCGGCTGCGCTATTTGGATGCAGAAAGCGTGCAATATAAAGGCTGATTCTGAATCTGATCTCAGAGCTAGCCCCAAATATCCCTTCGATGCCAGCCCACAATACAGCTAGTTTTATCCTTGGCATTGAATGCCACCGGTAAGATGCTAAGCAGTGCACAGCCGTTTGAAAACGATCATTTTCTAGAAGCTCTCTACCATCGGCGAAATGTGACGCAATCCATTTGGATTCATCTGTTGTCAGCATATGTGCCGTGCTATTCGTTAAGCCATGCATATAGTAGTTGGTCGCCCGTAGCCTGCTTCCATTTCTAATTTTATTAGCTGGCGTATCAGATTGGAGATTGAACCCGATCTCCGTTTGAAAGAAGGCACTAAGAAGAAGCGCTTCCCAAGAGGCATTCCACGCGACGCTTGCAAGCTCTTTTGGAGTAGAGGCAGTTATCCGAAGTTGTGCAGTGATGCGTGGAATAAATGCTGCAACAACAGCGACATCCTCTGGACGAGAACATGTGGAAATTGCGGTCATAAAATCAAGGTGTGAAGTATCAGCAGTCTGCAATTCGACATTATCGCTAAGCATAACATTGCTCGGTATGGCGATCCCGTTGAGCAAGATGAAAGTAACGTTACCGTCCCCTACCACTTCCATATAGTCCCTGCGTCATAACATAAATTCGACTGCACTAATAGTGCAGCGTAACATTCCAAGTTGCAGTATAACGCACCCATTGTCATCCCCAATTACCCCAATCATGAACGATTGTTACTGGTCGGATAATGTCATTTGATAGCAGCCAATGAATGACCGCAATCAGTCTTTATATATATATATATATACATAAAGACTGTTATGTATACCTCGCGATTATGTATAGCAGTAAAGCTGCGAGCCTTGCTACAACTGGGCTAGACGCACTACTACGGCGAATATTGATCGCTATCTAATATCTACAAAAATCGTACTAAATGATATGGCTAGAGGGTATTAGGGTCAAAAGGCATAACAAGGACGTAAACGCGGCCGCATTTTTCATTGGCTGCGCTCACTCAAAATGCGCCGGTTGCGGCTGGCGTTAGATCCAAATGACCGCTGTCAGTCTGTTTCTGCCCTTCAACGGGCCACCTCGACCAACAGTTATCGACCCGCTACGAACCTGTCGTTGGAGGTAAAGCGTACACCGGGGGTAAACCGAACACTCATTCCAACCAAGAGGCCTTCTGGAAACGGCCGCCCTCAGTCTCCCTATTCCAACCTTCGTCACCTTTGCGGCAGCAGGTGCGTTGACCTCAAAAGCCACTGGTTTCCAACCAGTTTTTTCACATAACCGAATAAAAAACAAAAATCAGCGGGACCAGCATGCTGATCACCTTGAGCGCTACAAACTCTCTGGCACTGAGCAAATAATTCATACCGGCTCTTTGTAATCAATGGTGGATGTGCAGTAACAAGCGGTCTGGAATGAAGATAATCAACGTAGAACGGATGAACTGCACCAAGGGCCAGAACGTGCGCAGCACTTTGGGCAAGGGATCCATAATCCCGCGGTGATGGTTCCATTTGCCGCGCCAGCACACCCAATCCTACCGAAAGCACTATCTATGCCAATTATCTCCTTCGCGCCTTGGGTTCGCTGCTCACTCCTCGATGCGGAATGGAGCCTGCGCGACCAAAAACGTCTGCAATCGCGTCTGCGCTCGACCTCTATGACATCTCCCGGTAACCCGCAAGATACGCCGCTCAGTTTACTGCTTACATCCCTGGAACTGCTCCAACAATGACACGTCGTCACGCACTGCAGGAAGCGGTATTTACGGAACGCGTTGCAGGAACTGAAATATCAATTGAGCGATCTGTTTCTGGCCGGCTGCGTTTGGATGTACGCCATCCGCCTGGTAATACACAGCAGCCCCGTGGGTCTTGAAAAATCGTCGCAACTCTGCATAAACCGGAATGACCGGAACGTTCATGGCGTGGCCCGCCGTATAAATATCCGGGATGGGGCCACGGATCAACATGGCCTCGCTGATACCGTAATTCGAGTGAATTATCGGCGGTGGCGTACAGATATAAATCTTGGGATGTGCCTTGAGCTGTGCGAAATGCCGAATCATCTCTTCCGCATTCGCGGTGAACTGGGAACCAAATTTTGGCCAATTTTGGATGTTGGCATCATTGGTGCCCAACATGATGATAACAATATTGGGATTAAAGCTTGTGGCGGCTTGATATTCCGGTGTTTTCCAATAAGGAAGAGCGCCATTCTTCAGCATGGTAGCCCCGCTGTGACCGAAGTTCGCAACTTGATAGTCGGTTCCCAGCAATTGCTGTAATTCCCCCGGCCATCCTTGGATATGCCGTTGTGGAACTCCGGCACCGTAGGTAATACTGTCTCCGACGCAGGCCACGCGAATTTTCCCCGCCACCGCCCGGGAGTCTGTGAGCAGAAACAACAAGCCGGCAATCAAGATGACCGGAAACAACCGCCAAGCGCTGTATTTGTGGTAACCCATAGAAGACTTCCCCCAGATAGTTAGAAATATGGCCATTCCAGACCCTCGACGGACCTAACAAAGAGAGAATGATCCGTTATTTCTGCAACTCCGCAAACACCCCCAACGCCCGCTTCAGATCCTCCCAGACTTTGCGCTTATCGATCGGGTTACGCAGCAGATAGGCGGGGTGGTAGGTGACAATCAGGGGAATGCCTTGGTAGTGCTGGGTCGTACCGCGCAATTGGCTGAGCGGCGTATCCACCTGAAGCAAGCCCTGCGCAGCAAAGCGCCCCAGCGCAACAATCACGCGGGGTTGCAAGAGGGCAATCTGGCGCTGCAGGTAGGGCGTGCACGCCTGCACCTCCGGACCCAGCGGATCGCGGTTGTTGGGGGGGCGGCACTTGAGGATATTGGCAATATAGACGTCTTTCTCGCGGCTTAGGCCCATGGCGCGGAGCATGTTGTCGAGGAGTTGACCGGCGCGACCCACAAAGGCTTCGCCGCGGCGGTCTTCTTCCGCACCCGGCGCCTCACCGACAAACAGCCAGGACCCGCGCGGGTTACCGGCACCGAACACGGCATGTTTGCGGGTTTCGCCGAGGGGGCAGGCCTGACAGGTGCTGACCATGTTGTTGAGGTCACGCCAGTCCAGGGTGGCGATGCGCGTTACCCGTTGCGGGTCCGCAGAAGAGGTGCTTGCCTGAGTAGCAAGCGCTGGGGCTTGAAGGGTTTCGGCCTTGGACAGTAGAGATGTGCTGCGTACCGGAGTCGGAGCCACCGCTGTGGATAAGGTAGCAGTCGCTGGCACCGCGTTGCGCAGTACGGAGACCCCTTCTTCTACAGGACTGGGGAGTGACTCCGGCTGCATTACGGGCGTTTCTGCAGGGCGCATCGAGGCAGAGACGGGCGTCGTTTGCGCGGATTCAGACCGATTCGGCGCTGCACTTACGGCTTTTACCGCCGGTTTCACCGGCGCCATCTCCGGCGGCGGTTCGCCGGGCACGGGTAGACGCAGGAGTTGCAGGAATTGGCGTTGTTCGTCAGTGAAGGTGTCTGGCATGGGTCTATGCTAAAGGTCCGGTCCATCGGTGGCAATCATTCTGCCACTTAGAAAGGATTCAAAAGGCTATTCTTTGACAAAAAATTCAGTATGATAGTGGGCACAGGCCAGTCAGAGTGAAGCATCACCCGGTCGATCCAGTACGAAATCCATCACCCTACAGGGAGCGTAACCATGGAAACCAGCAATCTCGTCGAAGTAGCCAGCAAGGACGATCGCAACATCGCCGCACTCACCCATGCGGGCGGCATATTGTTCGGGTTCATCCCGGCGCTCATCGTCTATCTCCTCAAAAAAGACAATGGCTCCGCCTGGCTGGTGCAACAGAGCAAAGAAGCACTGAATTTCCAGATCACCGTGCTGATTGCCTATGTGGTGGCCAGCATCCTGAGTACCCTGTTGATCGGCATGTTGATTTTCCCACTGATTTTCATAGTGAATTTGATATTCTGTGTTTTAGCAGCCATCAAAGCCAGTAATGGCGAGGTCTATCGCTACCCACTCACCCTGCGTTTGCTGAGTTGACGCGCAGAACCTGAGAACATGCTTCCGGCTTGCGCCACTGCAGCGCGCCCCGTACCCTACGCCTTTATTTTGCATAACAAGGATGGGGTCGGCTGAATGTCTATTCTGCGGCTGGAGGCAGGGCAAGTGGAATGGGGTGGCCGGGCGCTGCTGGACCATGCCGAGTTGAATCTGGAGGCAGGCGAGCGGGTCGGTCTTATCGGCCGCAACGGCGAGGGCAAGTCTACCTTATTGCAAGTGCTGGCGGGCCTCTGTCCCTTAGATGCGGGGACGCTGTGGGTGGCACCCGGTGTGCGGCGCGCCTACCTGGCGCAGGAGCCGGAGCTGGCCGGAGAGCACGACCTGCTCACCGCCATCAAATCCGGGCATACTGCCTGGCGGCACTTGCAGAATGCCGATGCGGACGACGCCCACGCCCATGCCCTCGCCGACCATCACGATGCCTGGCAGATCGACTATAAGGCAGAGTCCCTGCGCGATAGCCTGGGGCTGCCCACTGGAGGTATGGTCAGCGCCCTTTCCGGTGGCCAGCGCAAGCGGGTGGCCATTGCCGCCACCCTCGTCGCCGAGCCGGACCTGCTCTTTCTCGACGAACCCACCAACCATCTCGATCTGCCCGCGATCCTGGCACTGGAGCAATCCCTGCTACGCCATCGCGGCACGCTGGTCTTCGTCACCCACGACCGGCGTTTTCTCGACCGCCTGGCGACCCGCATCATCGAACTGGATCGCGGGATACTGCGCAGTTTTCCCGGTACTTTTGCTGCTTATCAAAGCCGCAAGGCCGAAGTCCTCGCTGCTGAGGCGGCCGCCGACAGTCGTCTGGAAGGGCAACTGGCGGAAGAGGAGGCTTGGCTGCGCCAGGGGGTCAAGGCCCGTGCCAAGCGCAACCAGGGCCGCCTGCGCCGTCTGGAGGGGCTGCGTGAGGAGCGCGCCAGCCGTCGCCAGCAGCAGGGGCAGGCCACCCTGCAAATCAGCACGGCGGATCGTTCCGGCGCACTCATTGCCGAGCTGGATCACGTTTCTTTTGCCTATGAAGGGCGTCCGGTCATCCGCGATTTTTCCACACGTATTGAACGCGGCGACCGGGTTGGCATTATCGGCCCCAATGGGGCGGGCAAGACGACACTGCTGCGCCTGATCCTCGGTGAACTGGAGCCACAAGAGGGTACCATCCGCCGCGGCACCAAACAGGAGGTCGCCTACTTCGACCAGATGCGCGCCACCCTCGACCCCGAGAGCCGGGTGTTGGACGCCATCGCGGACGGGAATGATTTTATTGAAATCAATGGCGAACGCCGTCACGTGCTGAGCTATCTGCAGGATTTCCTCTTCCCGCCAAGCCGCGCGCGGGGGCTGATCAAGGCACTCTCCGGCGGCGAGCGCGCACGTTTGCTGTTGGCCCGCCTCTTTGCCCGCCCCGCCAATATTCTGGTGCTGGACGAGCCCACTAACGATCTGGATCTGGAGACACTGGAGATTCTGGAAGAGCGTTTACAGAGTTACGCCGGCACGCTCTTTCTGGTCTCCCATGACCGGGACTTTCTCGATAACGTGGTCACCCAGGTGATCGCCTTCGGGGAGGACGGGCAGATCAGCCAGAATGCGGGCGGCTACGAGGACTGGCTGCGCTGGCAGACGGAATCCCGGCGCTTAGCAAAGCCGGCAGAGAGTGGCGGCGGCAAGGGTTCTGGCAAACGCGATGGCGGCAAAGGCAAAAAATCCGCCATGAGCTACAAGGAAACTCAGGAACTCGCCACCCTGCCCGTGCAGATCGAAGTGCTGGAGAAAGAAGAGGGTGAAATCGCCGCCACGTTGGCCCTGCCCGAAACCTATCAGAACCCGGAGCGGCTGCGCGAGGTGCAGGCCCGCGCCGATGTCATCAGTGCGTCTTTAACAAAAGCTTATGGGCGCTGGGAGGCGCTGGAAGAAAAGGCGGCGGCCCAGACTGCAGAGTCCTAGGAAGAAGACTTCGGTGTGCCCCGCTCCTTGTCGTGCAGCAAAAAATGCAGCACCACACCGTCAATAATGGCCGGAACCAGGGTGGCGATCAGGCCCACGGCCATGCTCATCCAGGGTCCGGGCGGCACCTGCGGGTCAGGGATAAAACCCTGCCATTGCCAGGCTATCGCGGTCAGGTCATAAGCGATAATCAGCCCCGGAATCAGCAGCAGACCATCCACAGCCAGCAGCACCAGCACTGCCAGTAGCACGAGCAGAACCATACCCGTGCCTTTGATCAGTTCGCGCGGCCACTGCAACCAGTCGCGCGGCTTAGCCACGGTACACCCAAAGCACAATATCCTTGCGCGGCAGAGTCACTGGGGCCCCGCTTTTGAAGTCCAGAGTCGCACTGGGCCAGAAGGCCGTATCAGCGAAGCGCGGGGTCACCAGATAGGTCCCCGGCCAGTCAGGAGCGGCCACTGCCTGATGCCCTCCGACGATAATGGCGCGTGCCCCGGCCGCGTTGACATAAATGTGCGCCACAGGAATACGGGTAAATATCGCCGTCGCCAGCACCCCCAGCAGGATCGCCGCGATGCCCACGGTAAGGGTCCCGGCAACCCATTTGTCCAGTCTGCTCACTTGCCGCCTCCTTCCGCCCAGATTTCTGCCTGAGTGGCCGTAATATGATCATCCTTGGAGGCACAGGCCTTGCCTCCGCACCAGCGTGGTGCAATGTTCAGTTCTTCAAGGGCGTGGCGCATGGTCACGCGGAACACGGGCGCCGACTCCACGCCACCGAAGTTCCAGTAGCGGGTACTCCCGCGCATGGTTACCGCCATGACCAGTTTCGGCGCAAAACCCGGCGCAAAGCCGACAAAAGTGGCATTAGTCTTGTTCTTCAAAAAGCCGTCCTTACCGTTGGCCATGTTGGCGGTGCCCG
>NZ_JAGDVS010000181.1:7035-28808 GCF_023255755.1 Acidithiobacillus sp.
CCGCATAACCGGGAATCGCGGCGAGGATGCCCGTGCCATTGGCCGCGCACACCCCTTCCAGCCAGTGCCGCAGGTGGGCGGCGACACCAGCAGGCATAATACGCACTCGCTGCACCGGTTGTCCGGCAATGAGCGTTGGCGCCACGTGATAGCCCCCATTGGCGATAGCGGCATAACCTTCCGCCAATTGCAAAGTCGTCACCGACACGCCGTAGCCCAGCGCAATGGTTGCATGGCGGGCCTTGTCCCAGGTCTGGGGCGGAGGGAGTACACCGCCTGTCCCACCCGCAAAGCCCAGGTTTGGCTCCGTGCCGTAACCTGCCGCCCGGTACATGTCATAAATAGCCTGTGCGGGCGTCCGCAAGGCAATTTTAGCCGCACCAATGTCGCTGGAGTACTTGAGGATATGCGCCACGTTCAGTTTATGGTGTACCACATCGTCGCGGATACAGAAACCGCCCACGGGCAGGCAGTGGGAGACATTGAAGTTCTGGTCCGGCTGGATGCTGCCCGTTTCGAGGGCGGCGGCCACCATAAACGGCTTCATCACCGAACCGGGCTCGAAGGCCTGATGGACGGCGTTATTCACATAATCAGAAGGGTTGCCGCAACCGTCGCGCGCATTGGGATTACAGGAGGGTACGCTCGCCATGGCGAGAATCTGCCCGGTCTGCACATCCATCACCACGGCCGAGCCCTCTGTAGCCCCAAAATGCTTTTGCGCCGCCAGCAGGGTCATATAAGCCCAATACTGGATCTGCGGGTTGATGGTCAGGTACAGGTCGTGGCCAGGCACGGGCGTCTGCCGCGCGCCCAGCACATGAAGCACTTCGCCTTGCCCATCCACCAGTACCTTTTCACTGCCCGTCTTGCCCGATAACCATTGGTTGTAACCCATTTCCAGCCCGGCGGCGCCCTGATGATCCAGATGCACAAGGCCCAGCAACGGTGTGGTTACCGCACCAAGAGGATAATAGGTGCGACTGGTTTTTTGCACATAGATACCAGGCACATGCAGGGCATCCACTGCGGTGCCCAGTTGTGGCTGCACCTGACGCAGGATGTAAGCGAAGCCCGACCCGCCCGACTGCACTCGCGCCGCCAGTGCTTCCGGGCTAATGTCCAGATCCTGCGCCACCTTGCCCCAGTCTTTACGGTACTTGTCAAAAACGCGAGGGTCCGTCCAGATAGTCACCGCAGGTACATTTACCGCCAGTGCATCGCCGTTGCTGCCATAAATCACGCCCCGATCGGCGGGCAAAGGCCGCGTCTGCAAATAACGCATACGCCCCTGGGCACGCAAATCATGGGTCCGCCACCACTGCAATTCCGCATCTCGCGCCAGCACCACCACCAGCCCCAAAAGAATCGCGACGAGGAGAAGTATCGCCCGCCAGCGTGGCAAAATGCGTTGCAGGCTTAGTCGTTCTGGTGGCATGCACAGTTCCTCCGCATTATTCTTCGGTCATCCTTATAGAGAGGCAAGGACAAGTCAGCGCGTGCCGCTCGCAGCAAATCACGGAACTCGGACTCTATCCGTGCCAATGCGGCCTCGCTATCGCCTTCAAAGCGCAGGGTAAGTACCGGCTGCGTGTTGGAAGCGCGCACCAGTCCCCAGCCATCCGTGAACTCTACGCGCAGACCATCCAGTTCGATGACCGGCGTCCCGGTGAAGCGACCGCGTGCGGCACGCCGGATATCCTCCATCAGGACAAAATGCTCACCCTCGGTTAACGGTATCCGCAATTCTGGGGTGCTGTATGCCTTGGGCAAGGTGCGTAACACGGCTCCCGGCGCTGCGCTGCGCTGGCTGAGCAGCTCCAGCAGGCGCGCACCGGCATAGAGACCATCGTCGAAACCGTACCAGCGGTCTCCGAAAAAGAGGTGCCCGCTCAGCTCACCAGCGAGGGGCGCCCCCAGCTCTGCCATTTTGCTCTTGAGTACCGAATGGCCGGTCTTCCACATGATCGGCTGGCCGCCCGCCGCCTTAACCACTTCGATAAGCTGGCGGGTGCTCTTGATGTCGAAGAGAATCGGCGCACCAGGATATCGGGCTAGGATATCTTCGGCGAAAAACATCAGCAAACGATCTGGCCAGATGATCTCTCTGCCCGGCACGACCACTCCCAAACGGTCGGCATCGCCATCAAAAGCAAGGCCAATATCCAGATCTTCCGCATCCACCAGGGCCATCAGGTCCTGTAGGTTTTCGGGATCGCTGGGATCTGGATGATGGTGGGAGAAGCCGCCGTCGATGTCGCTGGATAACTCATGCACGGTGCAACCGAGCACCTGAAACAAGTTTGGGGCGACGACCCCGGCGACACCATTACCGCAGTCCAGGGCGATCCGCAAGGGTCGCGCGAGGTGGACATCATTGACAATACGGGCACGGTAGGCAGCCAGCACATCCACCACCGCGTCATGCGCGCCTGCTCCCGTGACGAAATCATCGGCCACACAGCGCTGATAGAGGGCCTGGATGGCATCACCATGCAAGCTCTGTCCATCCAGAACCATCTTAAGCCCATTGTAATCCGGCGGATTATGACTGCCAGTGACCATGATACCGCCATCCGCCTGTAGGTATTCGATGGCAAAATATAGCACGGGCGTGGGTACCATCCCCAGATTCAGTACTGTGCAGCCGCTCGCCAGAAGACCGTCCAACAAGGCCTTCTGGAGTCGTGGTCCGGAAAGCCGCCCGTCCTGGGCAACAGCGAGACGTTGCAGCCCCTTTTGCCGCGCCATACTGCCAAAAGCCAGACCCAGTGCTTCCACCCGTGCAGACGTCAGATCGCGGTCGACAACCCCGCGAACGTCATAAGCGCGAAAGATGCTGGCGGGGATATCCATACTCAGTGCGACGCTGGTGCCCCATTTGCAATCTGGCGATGGATGGATTGCAGCCAGGAAACAGCTGGGGTGTAAGCCTGATTCTCTCGCAGCAACCGCAATAAGGTGACCTCTGCTGCATGTTTGTCGCCCGCCCGCCATTGGGTCAGGGCGATCTCCATCTGCAGATCACTGCGCGGGTAGGGAAAGAGCGGCCGCCGCAAACCCGCAACCAAAAAGGCCACACCTTCCTTGACTTGACCCTGATCCACGTAGGCCAGTTGGGCGATTTTATTGCGCAGGCTGACACTTTCGGGATTGATCGCCAGCCCCTTACGCCAGGCCAGCAAAGCCTGCCGATCCCTCTGTGTTTTATCGAGGCCAAGCAGAGCGCCCTGCTCCAGATAGAGTGTGCCGATGGAATTCCACACGCCCGACTGCTGCGGAATCCCCACCAGACTCTGGCGGTATTGGCTGAGTGCATGCTTCACCAGCAAACTGCGGCGCGTGACATTCATCTGAGCCTCGCGGTCGGCGAGGGTCAGATAGGTATTAGCGAGATAGACATGGGGTTGGGTGGCCAGTGGCCGCGCCATAGTCAGCCAGTCCGCCGCCTTCCGGAGAAAAACGGCACGCTGATTAGCGTCGGGGATAATCCGGTTAAGCCAGCCATTATCGCTTAACAGGGCGAAAGTCGCGCCATCCGCGACCAGATTCCACGACACCACGACCACAGCCAGCAACAGCAGGGCCCGAGCGATGATGCCGCCGATCCGCGGCAGGAGCGGTGCCGCCTCTCCCTGCACACCATAGATACGCCAGGCCCGTGCCAGAAAGAGGCCAGCCAACAGACTTAGGGGCAGATTGTAGAAAATAAAATTCCCCAGGGCATGACCGGTCATGGCAAAAACCCCCATTACCAAACCCAATGCCTGCAGACGGCGTTCATCGCTGATCTGCAAAGTCCTGCCTGCCCGATAAAGCAGACGGTAAAGCGCATACATCAACGTTCCGGCAAAACCGAGGAGAAAGCCCAGATTGATGAGCCCTCCCTCGGCCAGGTATTCCAGAAAGTCGTTATGATCATAGGTGCCCGCCGACGCCAGTTCGCCGGGCAGGCGATAGGCCGGGTAGTTAAGGAAATAGCTACCGATACCGGTTCCCAGCCAGGGGTGGCTCAGGAACATGTGCCAGGTAGCCACCCACATCAGGCCACGGGCGACCGTAGAGAGATTATGCGTGATAAAACCTGGCGCCAGATGTCCCAGAAGATCATATCGTTGAGGATAACCCAGCAACAAAAAACTGATCAGCGCCAAAGCCATTATCACGGCAATACGCCGTTTACCGCCGGGGCGTCTGCCGAATCCCCAGAAAACAAAAGGCATCGTACAGACCCAGGACAGCAGGCCTCCCCGGCTGTTGGTAGAAAAGAACGCCAGCAGAATTACCGTCAGGGTAGCGAGATAAAGTAACCCGACAAAACCTAACTGAAGCGATCCAAAGCGCGTATTTTGCTTTTCATCATGGACGAAGTAAGCGGCAAGGATCGGAAAAAACATCAGGTTGAGCCACGCGGCAAAACTATTGGTATCCAGCAGCGGGCCGTAAGGCCGCAAGTCAAACAATCCCCCGCCTTGCCCCAGGCCGTGGTAATACTGCCAGAGCGCCATGCCGCTCAAAATCCAGGCACTCAGCAGAACCCCTCGCCAGAACCAGGTCCAGGCCTGTTCTGCGACCGGCGCCGGGATCATCACGCTGATGAGAAATACCAGCGGCAGAGAACCCAATACCCAAAAGTAGAACCAGCTCGTGTAAGGCGATCCGCTCCAGAACAGGCTCAAGCCCAACCACAGCAACCAGAGCAGCATGAAGACCGGCAAAAACCCGCGCGGCCAGGGCAGGCCGTCCTGCAGGCGCGGCCACCAAACCACAAATCCCCAGATCAGTAGAACCATACTGGTGGCTACCAGCAGCGGGATCAACTGACCGTTGTAATACCAGGAAACAAAATAGGCGACCAGGGGAAATACTGCATAGAGTCCAGCGCGAAAGGAGGGTACGGCAGGGTTCACTGATGGTCTCCGGCATGTTGTGGACAACGGTAATCGCCATCACCCCGGCAGGCCGCCGCATGAATGGAAAGATGCCGGCCGCAGCGCGTGCAACGCACCAAACGGTCCACCGCGGAAACTTCAGGACGGCGGCGTTTCTGGCGCCAGCCATAAAACAGGATCGCGACAAATACCAGGAAAATAAGCCACTTCAGCATAAGTACAGGTACCCGCGTGGTGCGGACCGACAGCGCTATGTTGCCCGCGCATCCGACATAAAAACAGACGCGACAACCGCCAAATCCTTATGAAAAAGGCCCGACAATGCGGGCCTTCCCTCAATTGGTCGGGGCGAGAGGATTCGAACCTCCGACATCCGCCTCCCGAAGGCGGCGCTCTACCAGGCTGAGCCACGCCCCGATAACATCACTTTAAAAATCACGCCGCACAGAAAATGCTGCCAAAAAAGCCAAGGCCTCTTTCTCCACACTGCCCGGGAACCCGGCCAGATAAGCAATAGCCTGATCCGCCTTTTCCTTTGCGACGCGCAAAGTGTAATCAATTGACCCTGTTCTGGCAATGATTTCCCAGACTTGGTCAAAGACGGCCGGCGCGTCACCGCAAAGTGCTTCACGCAGAATGATCTGCTCTGCTGCCGTAGCATGCTGCATGGCATGGATGTAGGGTAGGGTCGCCTTGCCATCAGCAAGATCATCGCCCCGATTCTTACCCATTTTCTCGGCACTGGTGGAATAATCCAGGGCATCATCCATCAACTGGAAAGCGATACCTAGCAGGGAGCCGTATTGCGCCAGCGCCTTTTCCGCGGCAGCATCCAGGTTATTTACCAAGGCCCCAATACGCGCTGCCGCCTCAAAGAGCTTGGCGGTCTTGGCTTCGATGACCGAGAAGTACGCCCCAGGACTCAGATCAGGGTCGTTGGCATTCTCCAGTTGCGCGACCTCGCCCTGGGAAATGACACTGGTAGCTTCTGCCATGGTGGCGAGGATACGCATATCGCCGTCCTGTACCATCATCTCGAAGGATCGGGCATAAAGAAAATCCCCAACGAGTACGGCGGCGGCGTTGCCCCAGAGTTGATTAGCCGTCGCATTGCTGCGCCGCAGTTCGGAACCATCGACTACATCATCATGCAGCAGCGTCGCCGTATGGATAAACTCAACAACAGCCGCCAGAGGGATTGGACGCGGGCCACGCTCACCGCCCATGCGTGCTGCGAGCAGCAGAACAATAGGCCGCAGTCTTTTGCCACCAGCATTGATTAGATAAGTCCCCATGGCCGGGATAGTCGGCACCCCGGAACGCAGCTGCTCCTGGATAACGCTGTTCACCGACACCATATCGGACCGCACGAGGCGGTTGACTTCCTCCAAATCCATGCGTTGCTGCTCCCTGTCTGCCTGCATCAGCTCTCGCTCAGTACCTGTAGGTGCGGAGCTTGCGGCTGCAGGCGATTGTCGTTAGCGCAGCATAAGCTTGTCAAGCGCGGTCATCGGCCATCTTCAGCGCCACCGGACAACCTAGCCGGAATCTCCAGGTGGCGTGATCTGGCCAGTCGTCTCAATACCTCCAGATCGCCATTCCATTGTGCAAGCGTCTCCCACAGGGGGTGGGGGCCGAGGTCCTCACCTACCCGCAACATACGCTCGCGCAGGGTTTTGCCCCCGGTACCCACGGCCAGGAAAAGCAATATCAAGGTATTGATATAATCCTCAACGCGGCGTTGCTGGTGGGTAATGCGCAGAAGTTCGGCATACAACGGCAGGCGTTGCGGCTCATGAGCGATGGCCCGCCACAGGATCGCCATGCCATAGGCGGGATCGGGATTACGGGAAACCAAGGCCAGCGCCATCTCCGCAGCCATGACGACATTTTGAGTCTGGGCTTGTGGTACAGGAATAGTCATGCCCACCTTCTCGGCAAGCACGAGGAGTTCAAGATTGCCGGGGTCTTGACTCAGACCAGTATCCACCCGTTCCTGCCACCAGGACTCGTTCATGGGAGCAGCACCCGGTTTTTCACCCAAACCTTCGAGCAGCTCGGCATAGCTGTCGATATCGGCCATCGCCAGATAGGTGTCAAGGAGCTGGTTGATGACCCGTGTTTCGTGGGGATTGAGATCTACATACCAGCGCAACACGGTCGCCGCTTGCGCATAATGACCATACTCCAGATAAATGGTGGCTTCATTGAGAAGATCGTCGATGCTGAGCGCTTGCTGCTCGGCACCACCGGTAGTGGTTACGGATGGGGCAACAGCATCTACGCTGGATACTTCGGGTCGAATCCGTGGCAGGTCTGTGGCGGGTGCCGAATGCGCTGCTGAGGAGACTGGCGCGCTGCTTTTATTCTGTAAACGTCGGCGCCGTGCCCGCAAGCGGATGAAAACCTCCACCAGCAGCAGCAGGACAACAACGATTTCCAACAGTAACATTACGCCTTGCATAGACACCTCAAGCTCGACCAAGCATACCCTTTATATCAGCATACAAGGGGGTTTTAGTCGAAAGCCTGGGATTCGCCAGCGCCGCTGCCAGACGCATCTTCCATGCCCAGTTCTTTAAGCTTGCGGGTAAGCGTATTACGCCCCCACCCGAGCTTGTGTGCGGCGTCCTGCTTATGGCCACGGGTATGTTGCAAGGCCGCTTCCAGCAGACAGCGCTCGAACTGCGGCTGAATCTTGTCCAGCAAGGCCTCTTCGCCACCGGCGAGGCACTGCCGCACCACGGCCCCCAGCAGTAGGCGCCAATCCTGGGCGTTCGAATCCAGCGGCACGGCGGACGGTGGCGGTGCGGCCATTTCCGGCGGCAAATCCGTCACCTGGACCTCGCTGGTGGGTGCCATCACGGTAATCCAGCGACAGACGTTTTCCAATTGGCGAACATTACCTGGCCAACGCCAATTCATGAAGGCGGCCTCCGCCGCCGGACTCAATACCTTACGCTCGACATCCAACTGCTCCGCGCTGCGACGGAGAAAGTGGCGGGCCAGACGCGGGATGTCTTCACGCCGCTCCCGCATTGGTGGGAGGTGGATATGGATGACATTGAGACGGTGGTAGAGATCTTCCCGAAAACTACCGTCGCGCACCTTGGCTTCGAGATTCTGGTGGGTCGCGGCGAGAACGCGGACGTCCGCACGTTGTGGCGCATGGCCACCGACCCGGTAGAAGGTGCCGTCGGAGAGTACCCGCAACAGACGCGTTTGCAGGGCGGCGGGCATATCGCCAATTTCATCGAGAAAGAGGGTGCCCCCGGAGGCCTGTTCAAAGCGACCCTGCCGGGTCTGTACCGCCCCGGTAAAAGCGCCCTTTTCATGGCCGAAAAGTTCCGATTCCAGCAACTCGGCGGGAATAGCCGCCGTGTTGATGGCGATGAAGGGACCGCGCGCGCGGGGACTGTGCCGGTGCAGAGCACTGGCCACCAGTTCCTTGCCTGCCCCCGACTCGCCGGTAATAAGCACGTTGATCTGTGAACGCGACAGACGACCGATGGCACGAAACACCTCCTGCATGGCGGGAGCCTCGCCAATCATTTCCGCCGGATCGCTCTCCTCAACGCCCGCTGCGCTCGGCTCTGTCTGACTGCCAAGAGCGCGCCGCACCAGGGCAACCGCCTCGTCCATGTCAAAAGGTTTGGGCAGATATTCAAAGGCCCCGCTCTGAAAAGCAGCGACGGCATTGTCGAGATCGGAGTGCGCGGTCATCACAATTACCGGCAGCTTCGGCCAGCGTGATTGCACCTCGCGCAGGAAAGCCAGCCCGTCCAGGCCGGGCATGCGCAGATCGGTAACGATGGCCTCTGGTTGCTCGCGCCCCAGTGCCCGCAGAGCGCTGTCGGCCTCGGCAAAACTGCGCACAGGGATATCGGCCTGGGTCAGCGCTTTCTCTAATACCCAGCGAATGGAAGGGTCATCATCAATAACCCAGACCTCTGTCATGCGGATGCCTCCCGGTGCGATAACAAGGGCAGGGAAACGGAAAATACCGTTTCCCCCGGTTGCGAGTGGCAATGGACCACTCCGCCATGCCCGCGCACCAATCCCTGCGCGATAGCGAGCCCCATACCCATACCCTCGGCACGACTGGTGACCAGCGGCAAAAAGATCCGCGGCAGCAGGTCTGGGGGGATTCCCGGGCCGCTATCAACCACATCCACACGCAGCGCCAGGCGGAACTTGTGATGCAAGAGGGTAACGTAGCGCTCGACCCGGGTGCGAATCAGGATCGTGCCGTGGCGATCCAGGGCCTGCTGGGCGTTGCGCAGCAAGTTCAGAAAAACCTGCACCAGTTGCTCCTGATCAGCCAAAATGTCGGGAATAGAGGGGTCGTAGTCGAAACGCACGGCAATGCCGGTGGGCAATTCCGCATTCAGCAGCCGACGCACATGTTCAAGTACCTGATGGATATTCACGTCGGCCAAAACCGGGCGGCTGCGGGATCCCTGTAGGCGATCCACCAGATGATGCAGACGATCCACCTCATGGAGGATGACCCGGGTGTAGTCCTTCAGTTCGGGGCGCTGTAGTTCACGCTCCAGGAGCTGCGTGGCCCCGCGCAAACCACCGAGGGGATTTTTGATTTCGTGGGCAAGGCCACGCAGCATCTCCTGGGCGGCACCGTAAATGCGGTCCTGCATCTCCTCCTCGGCATGACGCGCCGGCAATTCCATTGGCCGCATTTCAATAATGAGACCGTCCGTTGGTGCGGGGGTCACCACCAAATCCACTACCGCGCTCCCACCCTCGCTCAGCGCCAAAGGCAAGCCCCTGCGCAGTGTGGCCGCGTTCGCCGTGGCTGCGTCCGCAAAAAGTGTGGTGAAACATTCTTCGCCGACGATGCTGCAAAGCGCCGACAAGGTCTGTCCCAACGCCTGATACTGACTGATGCGCAGCAGATTTTCGGCGGCGGGATTCATATAACGAATATGGTAATCACCCCCCAGAACCAGCACCGCTGATTCCAGGGCGTCCAGCACCATATTCTCTGTGGGCACAGTGGTTATTCTTTTGCGGCGCACCATGCAAGCTCCGATTCTGTGATTCATCAAACAGGCTCTATGCTCAGCCAAGCAAAAAGCGCACCAACTCATCAGGGACGCAACATCCTTCACACCGGCATATCACCCGGCATGTTTAGTTCTTCACACAAAAACCGGACCGGCAATCACTGCGCGACGGCCTATCGTTGATTGCACCATAATAGTGCATCTCTGACGGGTTGCCTAGCACCGCCGGAGGAGCAGGCAGGACCCATACTTCCCAACGGCATCATTTTCAGCGAATATCATAAGTCTATGTCGCCGGGCTCACAGGAACACTCCATGACCTATTGCCTCACCGCTCATGTCGCAGAGGGCCTGATTTTCTGCTCCGACTCGCGTACCAACGCGGGCACCGACAACGTCAGCATCTACTCTAAAATGCATAACTTCTGCTGGCCCGGGGACCGCTTTCTCTGTCTGCTTTCAGCGGGCAATCTGGCGACTACTCAGGGCGTGGTCAAGCGGATGCAGCAAGATATAGACCAGGACGCCAAAACCCATCTGCTCAATCTGACCAGCATGGCGGAGGCGGCGGATTATGTCGGCCTCATCAACGCCGAAGTGCAGCGTAACCAGGCCAACCGCGACACCGCCAACACCAATTTTGAGGCAACCTTCATCCTGGGCGGCCAGATCAAGGGAGATACTCCGGCGACCTATATGATTTACCCGCAGGGCAACTACATCCATGAGTCGTCAGATCACCCCTTCCTGCAGATCGGCGAAATCAAATATGGCAAGCCGATTCTGGATCGCGTCGTCAGTCCCGACCTGTCTCTGGAGGCAGCGGCACGCTGCGCACTGGTCTCCATGAACTCCACCATGCGCAGCAACGTCTCCGTGGGTCCGCCGGTGGAACTGCTCATTTACCATACCGACAGCCTGCGGGCCGGGCGTTACCTGAGCCTGTCCGAGGAAGACCCTTTTTACCGCAGCATCGGCGAGCGCTGGAGTCAGGGGTTGCTGCGGGCGCTGGATGATCTGCCGCGCTTTGCCTGGGAAACTTCTGGCATCCCGCCGGCCTAAGCTCCGGGAATGCAGGTAAAGATGGGAAACGTCCCATGCACCAAATATGAATAATATGCACCGTTATGGTGCAAACAACTCTCCCTGCTCAGGCACAATCTGATACAAAGGCGGCAAATCCAGGACAGAGTCAAGGCGCACAGACCAACGCCTACAGAAGACCCAAAAGCCGATGACCAGATTTACCGATCAGAATAGCGTTGTTACAGCGCTCAGGAAAAATCGGAGACCACCCGGCCAGTAGTTGGCACAAGCTTTGCTGGCATCTCTCTAATGACCGGAGCGCGGCCCGATCCAGTATACAGACGAAGACGTCGTTTCACCGCCATATTCAGAAGCATGCGCGTGCATCACGCAAGAGGAGAAAAGGCTTATGGATTGGCTGAGCAAGCATTATCAGCAGCAGAGTACCTACGATGAACTGGTAGGCGAGGGCGGCGTTCCGCGCCTGGCCGCAGCCCCGCTGTTTGATTACCTCAGCACCTTGGACAGCAACGAACTGCTCGCCCGCCGGCAGGCCGCAGATGCCGCCATCCTCGCGATGGGCATTACCTTCACCGTGTATAGCGAGGCCGGCAATATCGACCGCGCCTGGCCCTTCGACATCATTCCCCGCATTATGTCACGGCGGGAATGGGTACACATTGAAGAGGGACTCAAGCAACGCTTACAAGCCCTCAACCTTTTTATCGACGACCTGTATAACGCGCAGCGCATTGTCGCCGACGGCGTTTTCCCCGCCGAAGTACTGGCCAGCTCCCGTAATTTCCGGAACGCCTGTCGGGGCGTGCATCCGCCTTTGGGGGTCTGGGCGCACATCTGCGGCAGCGATCTGGTGCGCGATGCCGACGGCACGGTCTATGTGTTGGAAGACAATCTGCGTGTTCCGTCTGGCGTCTCTTACATGCTGGAGAACCGGCAGATCATGAAGCGGCTCTTTCCAGAGCTCTTCAACTCCTCCACTATCCTGCCGGTGGACGACTACCCCAACCGGCTTTACGAAACGCTCGCGGCCCTGTCCCCGCGCGAGGGGGAGCGACCCGTCGTTGCGGTGCTCACCCCCGGCATCTATAACTCGGCCTACTTCGAGCATAGTTATCTGGCGCAGCAGATGGGGGCCTATCTGGCGGAAGGTGCGGACTTTTTCGTCGGCAACGACGATGTCGTTTATCTCAAGACAATCTCCGGGCCACAGCGGGTGGACGTGATCTACCGGCGCATCGATGATGATTATCTCGATCCCGAAATCTTTCTTCCCGACTCCGCCCTCGGTATTCCCGGGCTGCTGCGCGCCTGGCGACGCGGCACGGTCGCCATCGCCAATGCCCCCGGTGCCGGAGTCGCCGATGACAAGGTGGTATACGCCTTCGTGCCCGAGATCATCCGCTACTATCTGGCTGCCGAACCTATCCTGCCCAACGTGCCGACCTACCTGTGCATGCGCGACGCGGACCGTGATTACGTGCTGGGTCACCTGGACGAACTGGTGGTCAAACCGGCCAATGAATCGGGTGGTTACGGCATGCTTATCGGACCGCGCGCCACGCCGGAAGAGCGGGTCCGCTTCGCGGAGCGAATCATTGCCAACCCGCGCAATTATATCGCCCAACCCACGCTGAATCTTTCCACCGCGCCGACTTTGGTGGACGATCACCTGGAACCCCGTCACCTGGACTTGCGCCCCTTTATTTTGCAGGCTGACAAAATGTACGTGACCACCGGCGGCCTGACCCGGGTGGCCATGCAACCCGGCTCGTTGGTGGTGAACAGCTCCCAGGGCGGCGGCAGCAAAGACACCTGGATTGTCGATGAGGAGGCCCCATGCTTTCGCGAGTAGCTGAAAACCTGTACTGGATGGCCCGCTATCTGGAGCGGACCGAAGACATGGCTCGGCTGATCAATGCCACCACACTGCTGCTGCTCGACCTGCCCCAGGGCGCCGAGTTCGGTTGGGACATTCTCTTGCAGGTGACGGGTGACGCCGAACTCTACACGGAGCACTACGGCACGCCGGAGGAAGGCCGCATCATGCGATTTCTCATTGCCGACGAGCGCAACCCCAACTCGGTGATGGCCGCCATCCATCAGGCCCGGGAGAACTGCCGCACCTTCCGCGACCTGCTCCCCGCCGAGTTCTGGGAGCGCCTGAACACCCTCTTCCTCTTCGTCCGCGAACATGCTGGCACCAGCTCGGACAGCCGTCATGCACGTTATGCCTTTCTCAGCGAGGTCATTTCCCGACGCCACGCCCTGGTGGGCCTGCTCATCAGCAGCATGAGCCAGGACAATGTGTACCAGTTCATCAAGCTGGGCCGCAACATGGAACGCGCCGACATGACCACGCGCATTATTGACGTGACCAGCGCCGTGATCCTGCCTCAGGATCACGGCCTACAGAAAACGACCGGGAACAGCCTCTGGCTGGGCGTATTGCGGGCCCTGAGCGCCGTTGAGATGTACCGCCGCCATGTTTCCGTGCAGGTGCGCAGCAATCAGGTGGTGGACTATCTGCTCAAGGACGGCAAGTTTCCGCGCAGCATGAAATATTGCCTGGGTGAGATGGAGGTGGCGCTCGCCCACCTGCCCAACGCGGGCATCCCTTCCGAGGTGGTGCGCCGGGCGCGGCGGCGCCTGGACACCCTGAAGTTCGCCAACCTGCGCCCGGACCTGCTGCACGAATACCTCGATCAGGCGCAGAAAGATCTGGCCATGGTCCACCGCACCATTCAAGGCACCTACTTCGCCCGTGATGCTTCGGGCTTCGATGGCGTGCCTAAGGGACTGCACTTGAGCGCTGTACAAGCCTGACGGAAAACACGACATACACATCACCTCCAGAGGGAATCATCATGGGTATCCATGTCGTCCTGCGCCACCAGACCGAGTATGACTTTGATCGCCTGGTGCAGATCCACCCCCATGTGCTGCGCCTGCGCCCGGCGCCCCATTGCCGGACGCCGATCCTCGCCTACTCGCTCAACGTCGAACCGGCCAGACACTTCCTCAACTGGCAACAGGACCCTTTCGGTAATTATCAGGGGCGCCTCGTTTTTCCGGAACGCGCAAAGTCGCTCCAGGTGGATGTGGAGGTCATCGCCGACCTGACAGTGATAGATCCCTTTGATTTTTTTATAGAGCCGGCGGCAGAACATTGGCCCTTCCATTACGATCCCACCCTCCGCAAAGAACTGGCACCCTACCTGGAGCAGGAGGAGGCAGGCCCGTTAATGCAGCGTTTTCTGCTCGACATCAAGCGCCGTCGTCAGCGCACCGTGGATTTCCTCGTTGCCGTTAACCAGCGACTACAGGGGCACATCGGCTATACCCTGCGCATGGAGGTCGGGGTACAAACCCTGGAAGAAACCCTGCAAAAAGCCAGCGGCTCCTGTCGCGACACCGCCTGGCTGCTGGTGCAGGTACTCCGCCACATGGGTCTCGCCGCTCGCTTCGTGTCCGGCTATCTGGTGCAACTAGTGGCTGATCAGGCGCCACTGGATGGACCGTCAGGTCCAGCCAGTGATTTCACCGATCTCCACGCCTGGGTGGAGGTTTATGTTCCCGGCGCCGGCTGGATCGGTCTCGATCCTACCTCCGGACTGCTTGCCAGCGAGGGACACATCCCCCTGGCCTGCACCCCGCATTATGAAAGCGCCGCCCCCATCACCGGCGCCACCGACGCCTGCGAGGTGGAGTTTCACTTCGCCAATTCTGTCACCCGCCTGCCGGAGACACCGCGCGTCACCAAGCCCTACACCGATACGCAATGGGAACACGTCATGGTCTTGGGCAACACGGTAGATATCCGCCTGCAGGCCGCCGACATGCGCCTCACCATGGGCGGCGAGCCCACCTTCGTGGCCAGCGAAGGGGTGGATGACCCTGAATGGAATCAGGAAGCCCTCGGCGACCGCAAGCGGGAACGCGCTGAGAAGCTGGCGCAGCGTCTCGGCGCGCGCTTCGCGCCGGGCGCGCTGCGGCATACCGGTGAAGGCAAATGGTACCCCGGCGAGCCCCTGCCGCGCTGGGCACTCGGCCTCTACTGGCGCAAGGATGGTATTCCCTTGTGGCACGAACCCCGGCTGCTCGCCGATCCACTGCACGACTACGGCTGGCAGGCGGATGATGTCCACAACTTCGCCTGCGCCCTGACCCGCCACCTGCAGCTCGACAGCAACCGCCTGCTGCCCGCTTACGAAGATGCCTGGCATATCCTGCATCAGGAAGGCCGCATCCCGGTTAATATTGATCTCAGCACCCATCGCTTAGATGACCCGCTGGAACGCCAGGCGCTGATCGGCAAATTGCAGGCCGGACTCGACCACCCGGTGGGCTGGGTGCTCCCCCTCGCCTGGGAATGGCGCCAGCAGCGCTGGTACTCGGCGTCCTGGAGTTTCCGGGGCGGGCGGCTGGTTCTGCTGCCTGGCGACTCCCCGCTGGGCATGCGCCTGCCCCTCGACAGCCTGCCCTGGGTCGTCGAAGCCCATAAAAAATGGCAGCCGGAGAGCGACCCCTTCGCGCCGGTGCAGCCATTGCCGAATATCCACGGCGAGATCGCCGCGCGCTACAGCCATGTCCCTGAAGCGCCGCCATCGTCCACGGCGGACCAGCAACTCTGGGAGGAGATCCCCCATACCGCAGTCACCTTGGAAATCCGCAAAGGCTGCCTGTACTGCTTCTTCCCGCCCTTGCAAGTGACGGAACATTATCTGTACCTGCTCAGCGCGGTCGAACACAGCGCCACCGAACTCAATATGCCGGTGGTCATCGAGGGTTATGCGCCGCCCAGCGATCCACGGGTGGAGAAGCTGCTCGTCACCCCCGACCCTGGGGTCATCGAGGTCAATATCCATCCTTCCACGCACTGGCAGGAGATGGTGGAAAAGACCACGGCCATCTATGACGATGCCCACGCCTGTCGGCTGACCGCCGAAAAATTCATGCTGGATGGGCGCCATACCGGCACCGGCGGCGGCAATCACATGACGCTCGGCGGCGCGACCCCCGGCGACAGTCCCTTTTTGCGCCGCCCCGATCTGCTACAGAGCCTGATCACCTACTGGCAGCATCACCCAGCCCTGTCTTATTTTTTCAGCGGCATGTTTATCGGCCCCACCAGTCAATCACCGCGGGTGGATGAGGCGCGCCATGAGGCCCTCTACGAGCTGGAGATCGCTTTTGCTCAGGTGCCGCCCGGTATCGTGCCCCAGCCGTGGCTGGTGGACCGTCTCTTCCGCAATCTGCTGGTGGACATTACCGGCAACACCCATCGCGCCGAAATCTGTATCGACAAGCTCTATTCACCGACCGGGTCCGCCGGCCGACAGGGGCTGGTGGAACTGCGCGCCTTCGAGATGCCGCCCCACGCCCGCATGAGTCTGGTGCAGCAACTGCTAGTGCGCAGCCTCTTGCTGCGTTTCTGGGAAGATCCTTATCACCATGAACTGGTGCGCTGGGGGACCACGCTGCATGACCGTTTCATGCTACCCCATTACGTCTGGGAGGATCTCCGCGACGTTTGCGCGGACCTACAGGAACACGGCATTGCTTTCGATCTGGAATGGCTGGCGCCTTTCTCTGAGTTCCGCTTTCCGCAGCACGGTCATGTCCGGGTTGGCGAGATCGACATCGAACTGCGTGCCGCCATTGAACCCTGGCATGTTCTCGGCGAAGAGATGTCGGGCAGCGGTACGGCGCGCTACGTGGATTCCTCGATTGAACGGCTGCAGGTGCGGGTGACGGGTATGACCCCGGGGCGCCATGTGCTCGCCTGCAATGGACGGTGGGTGCCGTTGCGGGCCACCCGTGCCCATGATACGCAGGTGGCCGGGGTACGCTATCGTGCCTGGCAGCCGCCGTCCGCGCTGCACCCCACCATTCCGGTGCATACGCCACTGACTTTTGATCTGATCGACACCTGGAACGGGCGTAGTATGGGCGGCTGCACCTACCATGTCATGCATCCCGGGGGACGTAACTCAGAGGCCTTTCCGGTCAACGCCTGGGAAGCGGAGGCACGGCGCCAGAGCCGTTTCACCACCACCGGGCACAGTCAGGGTCCGCAGCCGGATGCGATCATGTCGGGTCCCAGCGAGAGCCTCTTCGTGCCCACCGGCAGTGGTGAACACCTCTGGCTACCGCCTTATGCGGAAGATCAGCCGGATTATCCCCACACCCTGGACCTGCGTATGGTAAGGTCCACGGCACCAGGCTGAAGGACGGTAGCGAATATGGCACGTTTCCTGCTAAATAAACACTGATCATGGTCATATGATCACTCCTCCTCAAGTGGCTTCCAGGGCGGTCCTCCCGCCCTTTTTTTGTCCGCAAGCCGATCAAATTTCTATACATCAAGTAAAAACAGCCCAGTACCAAACAGCGCCAGCCCCGAGCCACCCGTCAAACCAGAGGGATAAGACACCGTC
Source organism: Acidithiobacillus sp. (assembly GCF_023255755.1). Classification (GTDB taxonomy): domain Bacteria; phylum Pseudomonadota; class Gammaproteobacteria; order Acidithiobacillales; family Acidithiobacillaceae; genus Acidithiobacillus. The sequence goes on from NZ_JAGDVS010000181.1 coordinate 24,436, forward strand.
ATTGCACTGGCACCCTCCGTGATTCTGCACCATACTTGTGCAACGGGCGCACCATTCCAACGCGATGGGTTCATGGCGATTCCACTCCGTCATCCCCATCGCGAAACGGCAGACGGTCGGAGCCGCAAGCGCCAAACTGGCACAGGAAATGCTAGTTTCACGGTGCATCCGGGGGTCCTCACCATAAGCGAACCCCAACGACCGAAGCGGGTCCAAGTAATTGCAAACGCGGCAGCGCCGCAAGGAGTGGCAAATGGCGTTATTCGACCGTTACCAGGAGCGTTTTCTGCAACAGCAGGAAGTCACCTTTTCCATCGATGCCTATCTCGATCTCTGCGCGCGTGAGCCCATGGCTTATGCCACCGCCGCCGAGCGGATGCTGGCAGCCATCGGCGAGCCGCAGGTGCTGGACACCCAGACCGATCCCCGGCTGTCACGTATTTTCATGAACCGCAAGCTGCTCACCTACCCCGCCTTCAAGGACTTCTACGGTATTGAAGATGTCGTAGAAAACCTCGTCGCCTATTTCCGCCACGCGGCACAGGGCTTGGAAGAGCGCAAGCAGATTCTCTATCTGCTCGGCCCGGTGGGGGCGGCCAAGTCCTCTCTGGCGGAACGTCTGAAGAGCCTGATGGAGCAATACCCCGTCTACTGCCTCGCCGCCCATGGCAAGGTATCGCCGCTCTTCGAGTCGCCGCTGGGGCTCTTCGATCGGGATGAAGATGGTCCGGTATTGGAGGATCGCTTCGGCATCCCCCGCCGCGCCCTCAATGGCGTGATGTCCCCCTGGGCGGCCAAACGGCTGCGCGAGTTCGGCGGTGACATCCGCAAATTCACCGTCCACCGTCTGATGCCGTCCCAGTTGCACCAGATCGGCATCACCAAGGTGGAGCCGGGCGACGAGAACAATCAGGATATCTCCAGCCTCGTCGGCAAGGTGGACATCCGCAAGCTGGAAGACTTCTCCCAGGACGATCCCGACGCTTATTCCTATGCGGGCGGCCTCAACGTCGCCACCCAGGGTGTGCTGGAGTTTGTCGAGATGTTCAAGGCGCCCATCAAGATGCTCCACCCCTTGCTGACGGCAACCCAGGAAGGCACCTACAATGGCACCGAAGGCTTCGGCGCCATGCCCTTCCAGGGCATCATCCTGGCCCACAGCAATGAATCGGAGTGGTCCGCCTTCCGCAATAACAAGCGCAACGAGGCTTTCCTCGACCGTGTCTACATCGTCAAGGTGCCCTATTGCCTGCGCGTCACGGAAGAGACGCAGATCTACCACAAGCTCCTCGAAAGCAGTGCCCTCAACGCCGCCCCCTGTGCCCCCGATACCATGGACATGCTGGCGCGCTTCTCCGTCCTCAGCCGCCTCAAAGAGCCGGGCAACAGCAGCTTGTGGTCGAAGATGGAGGTCTATGACGGCAAGTCCCTCAAGGACAAGGACCCCAAGGCCAAAAGTCTGCAGGAATACCGTGACGCGGCCGGTGTGGACGAGGGCATGGACGGCATTTCCACCCGTTTCGCCTACAAGATCCTGTCCCGTACCTTCAACTTCGACAGCGACGAGGTGGCCGCCAACCCTGTGCATCTTCTGCATGTGCTGGAAACTCAGGTCCGTGCCGAGCAGTTCCCGGCAGAACTGGAGTCCCGCTATCTCGCCTTCCTCAAGACCGAGCTGGCCCCCCGTTATGCCGAGTTCCTTGGCCTGGAAATCCAGAAGGCCTATCTGGAGAGTTACGGCGATTACGGCCAGAATCTCTTTGACCGCTACATCCAGTATGCCGATTTCTGGCTGCAGGATACGGAGTTCCGTGACCCCGATACCGGGCAGCTCATGGACCGCAGCCTGCTCAACGAAGAACTGGAAAAGATCGAGAAACCGGCGGGCATCGCCAACCCCAAGGATTTCCGCAACGAAGTAGTGAACTTCGTGCTGCGGGTCAAGGCGTCCAACGACGGCGTCAGCCCAGCCTGGACCAGTTATGAGAAGCTGCGCGCGGTCATCGAGAAGAAGATGTTTGCCAATACGGAGGATCTATTGCCGGTAATTTCTTTCGGCAAGAAGAGCTCCTCCGACGATGAGCGCAAACATCAGGACTTCGTCGCGCGGATGACCTCCAAGGGCTACACCGAAAAGCAGGTACGCCTGCTGGTGGACTGGTATATGCGTTATCGCAAGCATCATTAGGGGCACCAGGCCGTCACGGAAAAGAGTAACGGCCCACACTCCCCTCAGCCACAATATTCTGCCCGCAGTTGCGGGCATTTTTAACAGCGGCCCGATCATTGCCGTGGTGCGGCAGATATACCGCACCATTTTGGTGCACCCCTTGATTCAGACGCCGCGTCGCGATCCATAATCCGTACACTTTCCCATTGTTAGCCTTGCTTGCACATTTATTGCTTAGCTCCATTGAGGTAATCAACGGGGCAAGCTGCCCTATATCTGACAGGAAAGAAGGAGTGACAAGATGCAGAAGGGAGCGATACACAAAATTTCTGTGGGGGCGCCGTGGGTCGGCGCATTAGCCCTGTTAGCCAGCCCGCTGGCCCAGGCCGACACCACCCCGCCCTTTAACAGCGGCGATACGGCATGGATGCTGAGTTCCACGGCTCTGGTGCTGCTCATGACCGTCCCCGGCCTGGCCCTCTTTTATGCAGGCATGGTGCGCAAGAAAAATGTCCTGGCCACAGCGGCGCAGAGTTTCGCCATCACGGCACTGATTTCCGTACTGTGGATGATCATAGGCTACTCACTGACCTTCACCTCGGGTAATGCTTTCATGGGCGGGCTGAGTCGCCTTTTTCTCAACGGCATGGGCCTGGATTCCGCCAATGGTCTGGCCCCCACCATCCCGGAATCCGTCTATATGACCTTTCAGATGACCTTTGCCATTATCACCCCGGCACTGATTGTCGGCGCCTTTGCCGAGCGGATGAAGTTCTCTGCCCTGCTCTGGTTCACCGGCCTCTGGTCACTGCTGGTCTATGCGCCCATCGCGCACATGGTCTGGGGTCCCGGCGGCTGGCTGGCTGCGGATGGTGTCCTCGACTACGCGGGCGGCACGGTGGTGCATATCAATGCCGGTATTGCCGGTCTGGTCGCGGCGCTGGTCATGGGCAAAAGGATCGGTTACCGGCATGATGCCATGCACCCCAACAACCTGATGTACACCATGATCGGCGCCTCCCTGCTCTGGGTTGGCTGGTTCGGCTTCAACGCCGGCTCGGCCGTGGCCGCCAGTGACCGCGCGGGGATGGCCATGGCTACCACCCAGATTGCCACCGCCGTGGCCGCCCTTTCCTGGATGTTTGCGGAATGGCTGGCGCGCGGCAAACCGACGGTGCTGGGCATGACTTCCGGCGCAGTAGCCGGTTTGGTCGCCATCACCCCCGCCTCAGGCTTTGTCGGCCCCATGGGCGCACTGTGGATCGGCCTTGCGGCGGGCGCCATCTGCTTCTGGGCTGCGGTCTATCTGAAGAACCGGCTGGGTTACGACGATTCTCTGGATGCCTTCGGCGTCCACGCCATCGGCGGCATCATCGGCGCATTGCTGACCGGTGTCTTTGCCGTGAAGGCCATCGGCGGTACAGCGGGTGTGCTGGAAGGGAATACCGGACAACTGCTCATTCAGGCGACAGGTGTTGGTGTCACGATTGTCTATGATGCCATCGTCAGCTTCATCATCCTCAAGGCCATCGACTGGACCCTGGGTCTGCGCGTCAAAGGCGAGCAGGAACGGGAGGGACTGGACATTACCCAGCACGGTGAGCAAGTGTACGAGTAAGCCGTGACCCGGCGGATTGCCCATGGGGGCTCCGCCGCAACCATCTGCCCCATTTTAGGTCATAATGGAGTGAAGCGTCGCTAACCAGGAGTCTGCCATGAGCATGATCATCGACCGGCGCAGTTCCGGAACCCGATCCACGGCCAATCAAGACCGTCTGCAAAGACGTGTTCGCGCCCGGCTCAAGGTCGCTGTCGAAAAGATGGCACGCTCCGGCTCCATTGAAGACCTGGCCAACGCCAACCAACCTATTTCCATCCCCACCCGCGATCTCCATGAACCCAGCTTTCGTCGCGACCTCAGCGACGCCTCCTGGGAGCGGGTGTTACCCGGCAACAAGGCGTATCAGCGCGGCGACGAAATCAATAAGCCCGAAGGAGGTGGCCGCTCCGGTAAAAGCCGCGAGGGCTCACCCGACGGTCTGGGTGACGACGAAGTGGCCATCGTCCTCTCCGCCGACGAATTTCTTGATCTGCTCTTCGACGGGCTGGCCTTACCCAACCTGCGCAAGACCGCGCAGGGAAATATCCAGGCAGATCAATGGCGGCGGGCGGGTTTCATCAAAGATGGCAGCCCCTCCCGCAT
>NZ_JAGDVS010000119.1 GCF_023255755.1 Acidithiobacillus sp.
AAGGGGAATATTCCATTCTCAAGTCGTGAAATTTTTGTTATTCGAAATGCCCTATTGACGTATGCATGTTCCATAAACGGAATCTGATCCTTTTACGCACACAGATCCAGGACCGCAATCAGTATTAAACTGACAAGTGTTTCCATATGTGTTGTTTGGATCTGTCGGAGAGTAGACTGGTTGTCTATCATTGTATTTCCTGGAGATATGCCGCCGATACATACACCATATAACTGGCCGTTTTCTTTTATACATTTACTACCAGGAGAGCAATCATTAACGAATTCACAAGCAAAAGCTATGGCTGGAGGAAATAAAAATACGATTAAAAATATTCGTGACATTACGCGTTCCTGTGGTGATTATATGGTTGTGTATCACATCAGACAATTGGTATCATTCTGTCCCATGTGGCGCCTTCAATTATAAGCCTATGCGATTGTATTTATTGCCTTGCTGCTGACGCCCCCACATGAGACAAAACAATGAAATTCCGCCACTCTCACCCCGCTAAGTGGGAGGCATACCCTAGCCGATTCCAATGACCGCAATCAGTCTTTTACCGCCCACCACTTCTCCGCAATCTACAGCTTGTCTATCGCTCATCGGCAAGCACCGTCATTGCTTCTCGTCCCCTTGCCCAATTACATGCCCAGGGTATAGTCCCTTCCCCGTGCCGGTTCCTGATAGAGTCCGAGCAGTCCAGGAGACTGTCCATTGCCGGATCCATATTCAGAACACAGTGCCGAACTCCGCAAGATCATCCACGTGGACATGGATGCCTTCTTTACGGCGGTGGAGCAACGGGACCACTGCGGGCTACGAGGTCAGCCAGTCATCGTCGTCGGCGATCCTGCCGACCGAGGTGTCATGGCGACCTGCAGCTATGAGGCCCGCCGTTTTGGCATTCACTCCGCCATGATCATTGCAGCTATCCCTGCGGGTTTTGAGGCGACTTATGGCGGCAAGCCTTGCAGGCTGCAGGTCTTGCAGGTCGTAAGCCCCGGTTTAGCGACAGATTGCGTGCTTCATACGTTGCAAGCCAAAGGGCAGCAGCAAGCCGCTATTCCGTGACGATTCGGCCCTTTCCATTGGTTTTGGCCTTGGTACATGCTGTTGTCGGCCAGCTTGACCAAGTCGCTCCTGTTTTTGCCACTTTCGGCTTGTTCGGCAATGCCCCCGCTCATCCCTATGGGTTATCTGTCCGGCTTCTGCACATGACCATCGGGTTTGCACGCGGTATGCATTGACCGCGCTCACGGGTTACTCATTAGAAATGTTGCAATCGGTTAATGTGGCGTAATACTCTGCAAAAGTGGAGGCTGCGCGAGGAAACGCCGCCAAAATATCAGGATCGAAATGCTCCGGCTTAACTCGTCCATCTCCTTTTAAGATAATGTCCACTGCTTTTTCATGATCAAACGGTTCTTTATAAGGACGCCGACTTCGTAAAGCATCATAGACGTCGGCCAATGCCATCATCCTCGCAGGCAGAGGGATCTCATTGCCATTTCTACCGGAAGGATAACCACTTCCATCCCATCGTTCGTGATGACCCAGAGCGATTTCCCATCCCATCTGTAATTCTGGTGAAACGTTGTGTTGGCCAATAATATTAGCACCGAGCGTGGTGTGCGTTCGCATAATGGCCCATTCCGCAACATCCAAGGGACCGGGTTTCAGCAGGACCTGATCGGGAATCCCAATCTTTCCTACATCGTGCATAGGGCTCGCCACAAAAATGAGGTCCACAAAATCTTTCCCCATGCCCAGTTGCTGTGCCAACTCCTTACAATAATAGGCGATGCGCTGAATATGGGCGCCGGTTTCTTCGTCCTTTTTCTCAGCAGCGCGAAGAAGAACATTGATCGTCTGCAGATAGCTATCGTGCAACTGGGCCGTGCGCTGCCGGACGGTAGTTTCCAGAATTTCATTATTCCGCTGGATGCGATCGCCGTATTCCTTGAGCCGCAGAATATTGCGTACCCGCACGCGCAACTCCGCTCGGTCTATCGGCTTGCCGAGGAAATCATCTACGCCGGCCTCCAAGGCGCGCAAACGCGTTTCGCGGTCATCGAGGGCCGTGACGACGATGATGGGTAAGTGAGCATAGCGGGAGTCCGCCTTGAGACGCGCAGCCAGTTCGAACCCACTGATCTGAGGCATCATACCATCCGTGAGTATCAAGTCCGGTCGGCGGTCCTGAAGCCGCTCCAGTGCCTCCTGAGCGCTGGACGTCGCCAGCACCTCATAACCATCGTTCTGCAACAAAGCCGTGAGCAGGCGACGGCTACTCCCTTCATCATCCACTACCAGGATCATGGCACGCTGTTCAGGCATCGGCTTCCTCTTGCGGCAAAAAAAAACGACCCACTATATCTATAAGCGCCTGATGACCTATCGGCTTACTCAGATAGGCATCGCAACCAGCGGCGAAAATGCTTTCCTCATCCCCTTTCATAGCCAGTGCCGTGAGAGCCAGAATGGGAATTCGCTGCGTCGCGGAATCTCCCTTTAGGATGCGGATTGCTGTCAGCCCATCCATGCCAGGCAGATGAATGTCCATAAGAACGAGGTCTGGATGTTCAGCACGGACGGTGGCAACCCCCTGTTCTGCATCGCCCGCATGTAGAATTTCATAACCAGCCTTGCGCAAGATAATACCCGTAAGCTTATAGTTGACCATATTATCTTCAATGATCAGAATTCGCTTAGGCACGGCCTTCCCCTTGGCTGGAATGGGCGGTGCTCAATGCGCGGCGTACCTCCCCGAGGAATTGGTCGCGCCGGAAACCCGCCTTTTCCATGATCTTCAGTATATGGCCATTCAGACGACGGCGATCCTCTGACGTAATGATTTTAGCCGTCAAAACCAACACCGGGATGGCCGCCATGCTTGGATTTTTCTGCAGCGCGTCCACGACGTCGAAGCCGTTGAATTCCGGCATCATCAGGTCCAGCAGGATAAGATCGGGATGAAGATGTTCTGCCATGGTCACGGCATCTCGCCCACCGTAAGCACTGATGACTTCGTAACCACCGTTGCTCAGCTGGCGGTTAATGATTTCCACCGCCCGCGCATCGTCATCGACGACCAGGATCACGGGGCGATTCTGTTTGGTCACCACAAACCCGAGTTTTCGCAGAACTTCTTCCAGACGTTCCATTTCGACGGGTTTCTGCAGCACTTGAACACTCCCGAGGGAGAAGCCCGAACCCTGTTCTGAATCCATACTGGTAATTACCAACGGAATGGTGGCCAGACGATCATCCTGGCGCTGGGCCGCGAGAAAATCCCAGCCGTCCTTGCCTGACAGATTCATCTCCAGAATGATGAGATCCGGGCGCTCTTCACGTGCCATATTTAAACCGCCAACAGAGTCGCGAGCCCAGCGCACGCGAAATCCGTCACTTCTCAAGTAACCTTGCAGGAGGGTCGCGGTAGCGACGTCATTCTCTACCACCAAGGCGGAGCGATCGATTTGGGAGGCAAAAACCGCCTTCACGGGATCCGCCTCTGCAAGAACGGCCTCCTCTCGCCAGGGAATCCAGACATGAAAGGTCGATCCTTCCCCAAGCGTACTTTCCATGGCTACTTGCCCATCGTGCAGTTCCGCAAGACGTTTGACGAGGGAAAGACCGAGGCCGGTACCTTCATAGCGACGATCCAAACCGCTGTCAGCCTGGACAAAGGGTTTGAAAAGCCGACCCTGGTCTTTTTGGGCGATGCCGATACCCGTATCGGTTACACTGATTTCCAGCCAACTGGGGTAGGCGGCAAATTCCGGGCCGGATAAATCGCCTCTTTTGCGCCCGCAAAGCGTTATCTGACCCCCATCGGGAGTAAATTTCACCGCGTTGGACAGCAAGTTGTACAGAATCTGCTTGGTCTTGCGCGCATCCAGGTAAACGGGAGGAAAATCTGGTTCCACTTCTAGGTTCAGGCGTATCTGATGGGCCACCGCCTTTTCCCTGACAATTCCCAAAGAGCCCTGAAGCAAATCGTGGAGATTCGTCGCTTCCAACTCCAGCTTCATCATCCCCGCCTCCACTTTAGAGAGGTCCAGAATATCGTTGATGAGAGAGAGGAGATGCTGGCCGCTTTCAAAAATATCCTCGGTGGCATCTTTTTGTTCAGGGCTAAGATCGCCCATGACGCCATCCTTCAACAACTCGGAAAAACCGATAATGGCATTGAGGGGGGTACGCAACTCATGGGACATGTTGGCCAGAAAGTCGGACTTGGCCTGATCCGCCATGCGCAGCAACTGATTTCTCTCCAGAAGCTCTTCGCTTTGTTTGCGTAATTCAACGGCCATGATTTGCTGGTTTTCTTTCTGAGCGATGTGGTTGAGGGCAGCGCCCATCTCTAGGGAAAGCTTCTCCAGAAAGGTGGCCTTCCTCTCGCTGAGTGTTTGTAGCGAAGCCACCACCAGCACCCCGAATCGTTGTTCCTGATAACGGATCGGCACCATGGCGATCTCTGCAGGTCGAATCTGACAGACCCCTGCGTCCACCAAAAATCCAGAGCGATCATCGGGTTGCCTCAAGCGTTGTAGATGATCCGACACGGCCGCTTCGCCCAGAACCCCCTCTCCACGCTGAAAACTGCTTGCCAGTTGTCTATCTGTGCCCCGGTGCGCAGACAGAACATAGAGGCCCTGCCATTCGTCGTAGCGATAAAATGCAGAAACCGGGAAAGGATGATTCTCCGCCAAGATGCTCAGCACTTGTTGAAGGATTTCGGTTAACCCCAAACTGGAACCACTAAAGAGGGCAAGAATCTGTCCTTGACTGCTTTCAATACGCAGGGACTCCTCCAGCCCTCTTTCCGCTTCGCGACGCTCACGCCCCTCTTTGCTGATTTGCCAAAAGAGCCCCATAAGCAGGGCCATCAGCAAGACAACAGTGATTCCAATAGCCCATAACGTTGCCGTACCCGCCTCTTGGGCCGCCTCGGTGCGTTTCTTGAGCAGACTGTTTTCGGTCGTATGCATTTTCTCGACCAGATCATGCACCGCCGTCATTTCGGCGATTCCTTCGCCCGCACCCAGCATCGCCTGGGCTGCCGGAAGGCCCTGCTTTTCGGTCGCGGTAGGGACAGTGGTTACCCACTGCCCCCCGCACAGATCCGTACGAGCGGAATTACCGCATACGGCTCCTACCTCAGG
>NZ_JAGDVS010000117.1:0-24746 GCF_023255755.1 Acidithiobacillus sp.
CAGATAATAATCGCCTCCACACAGCGTAACCCGCGATGAAGCCCATCTGCTCAATAGCACGATATAGAACGCTGGCGGCGGGGCGCTCCACCACATTTTTAGGACGACTTCTTTAGGGTATCAATGGACCCCCGTCCATCGCTGGGCAATATGGTTAAAGACGGGCACGGATTGCAGGCGATTAAAATAATATTGTAGATAAAGGCCTATCACTGCATTTTCGTAATTCCGTGAATTGTCTACACGGAACCAGCCTCCACCCAACCAGTGGGGATCTAACAAGGACGCCACCCGACCTTCTGCTGAATAAGCCACGCTGCTGTTGTTCTGGGCTGCGAAATAGGGATTACCGGCAGCCGCCTGCGTCGCGGGATCGATTGGGAAATAGGGACTTGCCGCTTGATGGAACGACTGCCACCCCAAACTTCCCCCCAGTACCCAGGAATTATTTCGATCAATACGTCCATTCCACTGCAGCGTCACGGCGGGTCTATAGAAGGATTCCGGACTGAAATACCCCCCCTGTCCGTATGTGAAGAAGGACAGATTTTTGTTATAGCTCATGAAAAGGAGATTGACACCGAGGTGCAAATGCTGGTCTGGATCACCAGTCGCAATAGGCCAGCGCACGCCACCATCCACAGTCCAACGTCTATTGCTAGCCACGTTGGTTCCCTCTAACACAGCGTAGGACAAGGCGCCATATACCAGCTTACGTTTCCCAGTCCCGAAAGAGACTTGCAGACCGTTTGAGAACACACCACCCCAAATCGAATCTGCGGGAGAACCAAATGGGCCACCATTGAGTTTGGCACCCGCATAGGAAAGCAAACTATCACGGACGGATTGGCGATATAATTCAATAGCGGCTGGGCCATTACCTGGTATCCATCGGATTCTGCCCGTAAGCCCTGAGACTAGGAAACCTAAAGGACTGGTACCGATCGCTGCCCTAAATCCTGGACGAGTAAAGCCCAGCGAAAGAGCGGTACCGTTAGCGCTTGTGAGAATGGGATAGGGACTGGTACCTAGGGCGGGCTGGTTCGAGACCAAGTTAGGGAACGCATCCGCCAACGTCGGTGTGCCGCTGGCCGAAAGTTGGACGTGGGTCGCGCGCACCGTAACACGACCGACGTTTCCTATAACGTCGCTGGCCCCCGCCGTAGCGTCGGTCTCATTCAGACGACTCAACCCGGAGGTGCCGGTGCGCGAACGATAACCCACCGCCCCCCCCACCCACGGGCTGATCTCCGATTTGATCCTCGCAATCTGTTCCCGAATGTGGGTTCGCTCATCAGCAAACACGGGGGGTGCGCTTAGCGGGCTGGATGCCGGTGCGGGAGTAAGCGTTGGTTGATCAACGTTCTCCGCAGGCGAGTGTGGAGCGGGATACGGAAGGAACGCGGTATCGTTTTCCGTGGAAAGGGGGACCGGTGAAGACACGGGCGCCGAATACCGAGTTGGCGACTGGCTCCCCGCCAAAGGCTGCGCGTTCATTGGGCGAACAGGCTGCGGGTACGAGGGCCTATTATTGATTGGGGAGGGCTGGGGATAATTTGGGGATGCCCGATCATTACCCGCATAGGCAGCGGGCATCGGAGTCCCCTCGGCCTGCAGTGTTCGCATAAGTTGCAGACGCATACTGTCGATCCGCATCGTCATGGTGGCTATTTGTTTGGCAAGATGCATCTGGAATTCCAGATGGGCCTGCTCCGCCTTGAGATGGACAATCTCCCCCTCCATTTGCGCATCCAGCGGATCTACTTTATGGCGAAAGTGAGCCGCCAGAGAAACTACAGGATAAGTCAAAGAAAGGATTACGCCCATGGCCAGGGCTGCGGGGCGGTAGAAATCAGCCATGAAAATCTCCAGCAAAAGGTGGCAAGGGTTCTGCTTGTCCCGATGGTAAGTCCACTGCGCTCGGATGCTCTTTCGGGAGAATCTGCAGCATTCTTTCGTAATAATGGAGAGCGGCCAGTCGGTCGCCCTCCGCTTCTGCAATCTGCGCGCCCACCCTAAGCAACGGTGCATCTCCTGGCCAACGCGCCAACCCCTGATGTATCCATATCATCGCCTGTTGGCTCGCACCGGCTCCCAACGCGGCCCCCGCAGCTGCCGCATAACTTCCTGGCGTATTTCCGGGGCCAGCATCGCGATACAGGCGGTAGGCGTAACTGGGGCGTCCAGCCGCCAAATACACATTGGCGAGTTGTCTGCGGTAATAGGGGGCATGGTTAAATAAGGCGATCATGTTTTGATAAATAGTGGCCGCCACCCGATATTGCCCGGACTTCACCAGGCTTCCGGCTTCCCGATCGGCTCCGTAACGAAACAGCGCGTTGACTTGCTGGCGCTGCTTCACCGCCAGTGTGCTCTCACCATGCAGACGGATGAGCAGCGCATAAAGCGCACGATCGTCGCCCAAATGATACAAACGCCAGGCCTCCGCAAGATCCAGACCCGTGATGGCTTTTGAAAAAGCCGGATCCCCGGGATCCTGGGCATAGGCTGCTTCCAGGATCGCTTTCGCCTGGGAATAATGTCCTAACTGCAACGCTTTGTTAGCGCGTTGCTCTGCATCCATCTGGCGAAGCGTGTTCAACTGATCAGTTTGAGCGGGATCCAAGCGACGATCCCCCAGTCGATTGAGTATCCGCTGGAGATGTTCGCTGTCCCCGGCATTATAAAGTGTCCAGGCTAATTGCAGCTGCAGCGCCGGAGATGCGGCGGCACCATAGTGCATCGCGTTCTCAAAAGAGGCTTCGGCTTGGGTGTAATCGTGTAGCCCGGAGTAAACCGCCCCGAGGCTCGCCCAGTAAGCGGGATCTTTCCGGACAGCCGCGGCGGTAGGACTCGGAATACTTTGGGCCTTAAGTAGCGCTTCACGATAGTGGCCTGCCGCCTGCAGCGTGCTGATGAATCCAATCCAGACCCCTGGATTGGGCTGATGCCCCGATGGGTAGGAGGCAACCAGTTGCCGATAGATGGCAATGGCCTTGGCATACTGCTTTTGGCGGGAATAAACCCCAGCCAGGCCTTCCTGTGCGGAAACGCTGTCGGGAGAAAGCTCCTGGGCCTTCTGGTAGTAATGGAGAGCCAGCGCATCTTCCCCACTGCCTTCTGCCTTGCCGGCCAGGGCCAAGATCGCGTATGTACGGGCTTGACGAATCCTTTGGTCCAAACTTCCCCGCTTTTGAGGGGCAGCAAATGTTTGTGCCTGTTGGTATAGCGCGATGGCCTGCGGAAAATTTCCTTGGGCCATCCGTACTGCCGCAAGACCGTTCAGGTAGTGCACATTGTTCGGATGTTTGGCAAGCAGAGACTTGAAAATCCGGGACGCTCGGTGAAGATGGCCCTGATGTAAAGCGGAATAACCGGCCCGCTCTTGCACGAGCATAGCGGCCTGCCGAGCACTGAGCGCGCGCTGGAGCACCCCTCGGCGCATCGCCACGGCCGCCATTTCAGCGCGGTGAAGCTGATCGGTAAGAACGCTATCAGAATAATGACGCAAATACGTTTTCAATAACGGGATGGCCATGGGCGCCGAACCATCCCAAATGAGCGCCTGCCGCCAAGAAATTCGAGCCGCTGCGGCAGCCGCTGTATTCCCCAGGGCCAAATTGGAAAGTATGCCTACCCCTTCTGCCCGCGTTGTCGGATCGTAGGTCAGCAGGCGACCGAGTACGATTGCGTACTGCGGATCCTGCGGGTAGTTGTGAATCAGCTTACGCAACCGGGAAATGGCCGCAGCCTTTCCTCCCGGCGTTTTGATCAATGCCTCGAAATAGCCCGAGGCCAGATTCGGTGGCACCACGCCACCACCCAACGCTTCCTGATATTTCCTCAGCGCCGCCTCAGCTTCTCCGCGCGTTTGCAAGGACCCTGCCTGCTGTATCAGGCGATTACTCTGAGGTCCCAAACGTAACGCATTTTCAACCTGAGAAATTTTCGGCGATCCTGGAGCCTTTGCCTTGAGCAATTGCAGATATTTTTGCGCTTCCACATGATTGCCGGACTGAGCGGCCAGCGTAGCAATGCTTGCTAACGCCTCCTCGCTGTCCGGCTTAACAAAAAGCACTTGTTTCCAGGCATCGATGGCCAGATCGTCGCGCCCATGCATTTGCCAGTAAGTGGCTTTTTCTATAAGGAAATGTATGGACTCCCCATTGGCGAGTGCAACGACCGGTGCCTGGAGAACGATCCCCATCGTTATGCCCAACAGACTCTTCTGTAAGTATCGCTTCACCAGACAGCCTCCAGATTTCCATTGGGGGCAAAATGAAAAGCACCTTGTAGCCACCCCAACGCGAAGAGCGCCAGATTTTGGTCGTAATATCGAGGAGGGTTTCCATATAAGCCAACGTGAGGATCAAAATCCGCTGTTAAGCGCAGATTTTGGTTGCCAAGAGGTTCTTGCATCCCCATCCGTTTGAGATAAGGCATAACGGCTGCCGAGAAACCGACGGGCCCATTGCCTTTAGCCATTCCGTTTGAAGTGTTTACAGAAACCGGTGGGAGGATATGGGTTTGCAGGAATTTTCCCATTCCCCATACGGCGGCGAGCACTTGAGCGGAACCCGGGGTTTTGGGATTGGTGATTCCTGCCCAAAGATAAACGCGAATGGCATTGTAGCTTCCCTCAGGTCCTTGCGGAGCCACCCCAAATCCCTTTCCGGGAACATAAGCCACCCAGTCAGGCGCAAACCCCTCAGGCGCGACCGACTGCAAAAGGTTGGGCAGTTTAACCACCATGTGTGCCCAAGGGCCCGAGGGAACCGCCGTGGCCAAGCCATCCAGCAGAAAAAGTGGAAGATAACTCGGATTGACGACATATTCCTGAGGCTTCGGATGGAAGCCCGTGGGGCCAGGCAACAGTGTGGGTCCGAGTCCCTGCAGATCCACCACTTCGTCCTGAGCAATTCTGAGAGACATGAGTTTGCCCAACGCGGCATAACGGGGATCGTGCCAAAGCCGGCCCGCCTGAATTAGGGTGTACGCCATCCAGGTATCCGCATCGGAAGCCGAGTTCGCATCCAGGACACCCCATCGACCTTTTTTATCCAAACCCCAGCGCCACGACGGGAGATGACTCGCCAGGCTCCCTTGGGCGAGATTGGATTGCGTCCAGGAAAGAATTTTTCCAAAAAGAACCGGATCATTATCGACCAGCGCAAAAAAAAGGGCGTACGCCTCCCCCTCCGAAGTGGTCACCCCAGCATCCTCGTAATCAATGACGCGGCCCTGAGGATCGATGAAATGTGCGGCGTAATGGTTCCAGAGTAGACCCCATCCCAAAGGCACGGCTGCCACGGACGCCGTTTCGATATTCGCCCACACAGCCACACAGAGGCCCGCGAGCAGAACGAACAGCGGTGCACGGATCCGAGAAGCTATCAAATCCTGCCCTCCAAACGGCGGCGCGAACGGTGGCGGAGCCAGATGGACAGGGCAAGACCCTGCAAAATAGCGACGCCCAAAATGATACCCGCAATCAGCCAGGGATTCTGTGAAAAGCGCCAGCGAATCCAAGTCCATAGCGGCAGGTGGCCCACATCAAAATGGCCACTGGGGACAATGAAGGAATGGATCAGTGTCCCGTTTTCGGCCGGAAGAATGGTGAGATTACCAAAAATTCGTGCCTGCGTAGATTTACTATGTAAGGCATTATCCAGCTCCGTCCAGGCCAGCGGGTCGCGTGCTTCGAGGAACAGCGCGACCCGGTTGTCCTGTAGCGGAGAAACGATCTCCTCCATCGTGGCGGCCGGGTTCACCCCTTGGGAAAGCAGCTCACCCAGTCCGCGCAGACCATAGTGTCCATGATCCGTCGCCTGCTCCCACCAGGGTAGATCATTGACGACACGCGAAAACACGCCTCGCAAATCCTGGGCATGTACACCACCGGAAGGCGTAAAGACCAAAGGCAAATGCTGGCTCCACCGCTGAATCAGCGGTTGGGTGCCAGCAGAACCCAAAATGATCAGGTTTTTTCCTTTCACCTGATTCACATCTTTCGCACCCACCACCGTGATCCGAAGCGCGGGATAACCCGTCTGTGTCCCAAACTGACCCATCAAATTCAGGTAAGTGCCCAGTATGGAGGAGTCGGCGGAAGTAGGCAGGACTACCGCGGTCTGGGAAAGATCCGCATAGCGGGTAAAGGGATAGCCCCCATTGGAAAGCAGGCTAAGATTCGGCATGCGCGTGAAGTGCGGTACGCCAGACATATCCAGGCTGGAATCTGGCAGAACAGCGCCGCGCAGGGAATCCGGTATCGTGTCCTTACAGGCCCCCTGTTTTACCAACTGGAATCCGAAATAGAAATCCAGTAGGTTATCCAGCGGTTGGATGCGCACGGTAGGAATCTCTAAATCACGGGTATGAATGCGGGAAATGCTTCCCTTGCTGCCCAACATCCCTACCGATCCCACAAATTTTCCGTTCAAGCTGAAAACAAGGGAAGAACCTGAGTCAATCGGATCGGGATTGTAAGTATAGCGCAGGCGCAGGGGAACTTTCGGCATGCCCCAGAAAAACAGGTCTGGTGCAACCCGGAATGGCACCACCACATCTCCGATGTGATTAACTTCTAGGGCACTACCACCGGTAAGGGCCCCCAGCGGGGTGGGTTTCGCGGTACTCAACCAACGGGGCGCGTCATCCGGCTTCCTGGGTGGAGGGAGGCTGAAATTCGCAATACTGGCCGAAGATCCCCCCATCGCGTAGTGGCCGAGAACCAAGGCACGAGCCGCTGTCAGAACCTGTTTCCCATTCTGTCCAATAATTAGCAGCAGCTTCCGAGCCGGGTCGGAGGGATTGCTGCGCACCGCAATAAACGGGCCATCCCCGGTGGGGAGGTTGAGATTCTGAAGATAAGACGGAACACCCTCGCTGAGGTCAACGAAAATGACCGCATTCCCCTGGGGGAGTGCATCGTGCAAAATGGGGAACTTCACTTGCCGATAGTTCTCCAGGGTCCCAAACCACGAGGCCACCACCCCAGCGGCCTCCAGCATATGGGGATTTTGTTCTCCCAAAACCACAAAAAATGGCACACGGATTTCACCCTGCCCGGCATGATAGTAGAAGGGCGCCGGTAGCAAGGACAGCCGATCTGCCAGATTCAGCAGCGTTCCCTGTATGTGAATAGACGTCTTGGGAAGGATGTCGGCCCAAAGCGTGCTATTACTGGGATCTTCGCACTGCTGCGTGTAATGCCCGATCAGTTGGAAACCGAAATGGTTATAAGTCGTGATCTGGAACGGATTAATAGCCACCTTAAAGGTGCGCCGCTGTCCGGGGGTACCCTGTTCCGGAATCGGATATGACCCGATCACACTCCCGTTGAGCAGGAGATTGATCTGACTGATCCGCGCCAGCAGTCCTGGCGAATAGCGCAAATGTACGGTCACGGTGGCCGAACGAATCAGTTCATTCTGGGGAACATTAAAATAGGTCACCTGCTGCCCATTGACTCCCGTGAGATGAATACCCTGTGAATATCCCAATTGCGTCAAAGTCCAGGTTTTTTCGAAGGTCCCGGCGGAGTGGGCAGAAGCGGTCGGAGCGGTGATCGGCGCGGGTACAGAGTGTGCGGGCAAAAGCCTAGGTTCAGCGGCATGTGCATCCCTCGCCGCAAATAGCGCAGCAAATCCTGAGCTCAGAAGCCCAACCATTAATGCGACATGGACCGCCCGCCGACGCCATGCGAACAGACCTTGAATCATAAGCAAACTCCCTTTCAACGCAATTTTTCCGATCAGCCAAAGACTTGTTAACGGGCGATCTTCTGCACGACCTTCTCCCCAACCCAACCAAGCATCCGCACGGGTGTACAGGAGACGCACCAGTTGCACCCGCTGTCCCAAATTCAGATCTCCAAAAGCCATGCGAAGCGCGCCGTCACGATGATCGATGACGCGGGCCGGGAATTCATAGGGTTGGTTCCCCCAGTAAACCCGTATCCGGACGAGTTCTTCCCCCTGCATCGCCATAGGCCCTGGCACGCTGATACTCAGGCCTCCATCCGAAATATCCTGGGTAAAGGCGGACAATTCCTGGCCTTCCGAAAGAATATCGATGGGCAACCTGACCGGGATTCTGACATGATTGCGGACTTGGCGTTTTTCCCGGGACACGGCTAGGGCCGCGCCGATGATCATCAGATTGTACAGGGTCCACAGACTGGTCATGACAATGGTCGCGATATCGGGTGCAGCCTCCAGGGTCAAACGCAGAACGGCTGCGACCAAACCCGCAACGTTCAACAGCCACAGCACCATGTAGGGTTTGGCGATACGGTGGTCGAAATAGCTCTGCTCAATGGTGCCGCCCTTTGCCGTCACGTTGAACTTCCCCAATTTGGGATTGATGATGGCCAACCATACGGGCAGCAGAATGTAGGGCGCCAGAATGGTTTCGTAGATTTCATTCCAGAAAGAAAAGCGATGTCGGCCCTGTATGCGCGAGTTGGTCATGCTGGCCATAAAAAGATGGGGGAGCGAATACGCTGCAAACGTGACGGCATAGGCGTCCAGGACCTTCAACCCGAAAAGCAGATAAGCCAAGGGGGCGGTCAAGAACACCAGGCGCGGAATCGCAAAAAAGAAATGCAGCATGGCGTTGAGATAGCAAAGACGCTGCCAAAAATTGAGCCCTCTTCCCAGTAACGGATTATCCATCCGGAAAATCTGCGCCATACCGCGCGCCCAGCGGATCCGTTGTCCGACGTGACTCGCGAGATTTTCGGTCGCCAGACCCGCCGCCTGAGGGATATTGAGGTAGGCGGTGCGCCAACCCTGCCTCTGCAGTCGCAAGGCGGTATGGGCATCTTCGGTGACGGTATCGACCGCAATACCCCCAATCCCGAGCAAGGCATCACGACGCAGGACCGCGCACGATCCGCAGAAAAAGGTCGCATCCCAAAGATCGTTGCCATCCTGGACAATCCCATAAAAAAGTTCCCCTTCATTGGGAACCAGGTGAAACATCTCCAGATTGCGCTCAAACGGATCCGGCGAGTAGAAATGGTGGGGCGTCTGGAGAAGCGCGATCTGTGCATCTCGTTCCATCCAGCCCATGGTCACCTGCAAAAAAGAACGTGCAGGGACATGGTCGCAGTCAAAAATGGCGATATAGCGACCCTCTGTCATCTCTAGCGCATGGTTGAGATTTCCGGCCTTGGCGTGTTTATGTTCGGGACGCGTGATGTAGTTGGCGCCTACATTTTTGGCAAACACGCGAAATTCGTCACGGGTTCCATCGTCCAGAACGTGCACGTGGAGCTTGTCTTCTGGCCAGTCCATGTTCAGCGCCGCGATAACCGTCGGCTCAACCACGTTGAGGGGCTCGTTGTACGTCGGAATGTACACATCCACATCGGGCCAACTCTGGGGATTGGGCGGCAACGGTACTGGCCGACGCTGCAGGGGCCAGGACGTCTGGATATAGCCGAGCACCAGTATGGTCCAGGCATATAATTCAGCCGCCAGAAGAATAAACGTCGGCACAAAATCGTACCACCGGTAGTGGGGATCCCCGATGCCGAGCGTTTCCGTCAATCGCCAGTAGGCGTAACGCGTCGTAAAAAAGATCGAAATCCCCACCAGGGTGAGGGTGACCCAGTGGGCTTTCGAACGGCGGTTAAGGAGGATGGAAAAAACAAAGAGCGCAAGCGCGAGAAGGCTCTGATTCTGCCACGACAGGGGAACCAGGGCCATATTCAACGCCACCAGAAAAGACAGGATCAGGGCCAGCACGGCCAACATATCCATGAACCTTACCGATCCATCCATCCGGCCGAACAGAAAACGGGGTGTCAGCATGAAAAATCCTAGGGACTAGAAATTGGCGTAGTGGCGCAGCGAAATAGGCAGAAGGCGAAACATATCCCCCATCCAGCGGCGGAAAAAAGGACTGGAGAAAGGATGGCCATCCGCCACGGCCTCATTCAGTCCAGGATCTCTGGGAATCGATACCGGTGCTAACAACGGCCCAAGACTCCGGGATAAATTGCGGGCAATTTCCTCCTGTAGCGGATTTTCACTGTCGAACTGGTTCAGAACATATAGATGCGGCAGAGACCGGGCCATAAAGGGACCGTTGCCTCCATCCCGCTGCATTTCCCGGACCGCGAGCATCGCCGCTAGGTCAGCCCGTAAGGGTACAACCACAAAATCGAGCTGAGGGGCCAGTTTTTGGTAGAGGTCTGCACGTCCTGCCGGGATATCGAGAATGCAGCATTTCTGGTCCTCCAAGTGGCCAAAAATCTGGGCCATCTCCGAGGACTCCATCATCCCCCCTCGATCGGTAAGCAACGTCGCCAGCGTCTCCGCGCCCTGCGGAGCCGCCGACAACAAAACCGTTTTTTTTGTGGATCCCGGGAAATGACTCAACGTCGCTTTCCAACCGTTGGTTTCTGCCAACACCGTACCCTCCACACTCAAAAAGAGCTGGGCCATACCCATTTCCCCTAAGTCCACCAGCAGCGGAGACCATCCGGCGTGGCTCATGGACCACGCGATGCCAGCCGCCATTGCACTGGTTCCTGCCCCCCCCAACGGGGAAAAAACCGCTATGCACGGGGTACGGTTGGGCGCATCGTGACCCAGGGCCGTGGCAGAGGTATCGGAGAGGGTCTGCAGGACTTCCCATTTCCTAGAGATAGGCCGGGAACCGCGCGGTGCCGCTCGTTTTTTGGAGGCCGCGACCGATGCCTGGGGGTTTTTCTGCTCCATAACCGAAATCGGTGACGCGGCAGCCACCGCGTGGTCGGGATGCACAGCCGGAGAATCGACATCAGAATCTGTAGAAGGCGGGATATCCGAGGCATCACCGGGCGAGGCGGAAAGCGCATCCGAAGAAACCCTCGAGTCCAGATTCAGCTTTTCTGGCGGGGTCTCCTGAAATTTGCGGTCAAACTCGTGATATTGTCCTTCCGCGTTCATTTCTAATCGATTGAACAGATTATTGATGTCAGGACTCACGTTCACAGTTCTACCTTATATTTAACATTCTTATGGCTCGATGAAGTCATATATTAGCTGCTTTTAAAAAAAGGACAATCCCCCCAAATTCCGCGATTGAATGTAGCGGATGTCGCGCAATACGGTGTGTATCGAGTTTTCGCCCGGCTTTGTGGCCTCATTTGGCGATATATTTGTAGGAATACTGCTGATGGGTCAGGTTTTGCGCTGTTTGGAGGCGTGGAATACCCTCACCTTCACGCAAAGAGTAGTCATCCCCCTCGCGATGTCCGCGAAAGTCGCTTTTCCCAGGTTTGATCCGCCTTGTTCAGGAAACAGGGTCGTGCATACAGGCGTAGGTACGGCCGCGAATGGCGGCAAAGTCTGCGGCCACATTCGACGCGACGCTCAACGTCCAGGCACCGGCATGCCGGACGAGTCGGCCCGGTACCTGAAAGAGCCGCCAGCGCACGGTGGCAACGCGATGCCGCTGCCAGCTTTCACCCAGGGTCGCGTGCTTGAACAGAACAAAGAGGTTATAGGCCATGACGCCGATCCGGAAGAAAGCCGCATTGGCACTTTCCTGACTGCAGGGCACCCGCTCCATACCAAATCCGATTTTGAGTTCCTTGATGCCATTCTCGGAATGTTCACCCCGCTGGCGGTACCAGATCAGCACATCGGCGGTACTGCCCGTGCAGTTGCTGGCGATGACGTGGTAACGCGGGGAGTCTTCTTCCAGCAGTTCCGCCTGATGACGATAGCGCACCACGATGAGCCGAAAGGCTTTGTGAGTGTGCTCCATACTGTGCACGGTCTCCGCCACGGCGCAGCCGGCGTATGGGGTCCAGGCGGATTCAGGGATCGCGGCCAATGGCGAAGGTCTTGCCGGTCGCTTCGCAGGCTTTGACGAAATCCAGATTGGCGCTGGCCGGAGCGACATTCCCGGCAGGGAAGTCATCGTGGATCACGACCTCGGCCTCCGCCAGGTGGCCCACCATGGGCATGTCGCCACGTTCCCCTTTATAGGTCCAGGCCGCATCCCGTTTCTCCGCAACGATCTGGGTGGCATCGATATCCAGGGTGTGCTCCCGGCGTTCCAGCTTACGCAGACGCTGGGCCACAATCCGGCGATTCACCCGGTCCAGGCCCGCCAGTCCGGCGCCTTCTCCGGTACGGCGCAGCCAGTCACCCGCCGCGTCCATGCTGGGCAAAGCCTCCAGATGCAGCAGGCGGCGGAGGCCCTGGTCCGTATGAATCATGCGCAGATCCTCCAGAGAACGGCCGCCACCGGTCAGCATCAATAGGAACGGCAAAACGTGTTGAATCGCCCCATAACCCCGCTTGCTGTCCGGCTTGGGCATTTCCTGTTCCAGCCAGCGATGAACGCCCAATCCCTGAATAAATTCGCCGTGGAGGACGAGCCCCAATTGTGCTGTCATGGGTTCTTCCGTTGCTGCCAGCTTGAAAGGAAGCACAGTTCGTGCCATTTTCCTCATTGGCCCCTCCTGTAAATCTCCCGGTAGGTGATCTGCTTTCCCAAAGCCATTATACCGGAAACCCTTACAGATTGGGCCCTTCACGCTATTTTTTCCTTACGTCATCGCGGAATTAGGGGAGATTATCCCGACAGGTCCGTCCCCTGGATCGCCTGCCGCAGCTTTGATGGGACAGGGTTTTCCCACTCCCCCGATAACCGCTGTCCAGCAACTTCGCTGGTCTGGTAATATGGCGCGAGATGGATTTCAATAAAGAGTAGCGGATCATTCGACCAGGATTCTCGACTTCCTGACACACTATGCATGGAATTCGAGAATCGTTTGGGTACTGCTCACGGCGTTGGCGTTGATGGCTGGCAGGCAGCGGGCGTCGGCGGCAGCTTTGCGGCATCCGCGCCCTTGCTTTCCTGCCGTGTATGCGCCAACGGATCATGTGCATCTGGCAAGGCACCCGCCTTCCATGCGTCTGCAATGTCCTTTGAGCCAAAAGGTGGCCGCCACAAAACGATCTGGCATCCCATGGCCTGGATTTCTTCAGCTTGCCGCTGATGAGCTACATCCGTTTTGATCTGTGTCTCCTGGTCTTTCTCGTTCTCCAGAGAAAGGTAGAACGTGGTGGCGGCCTGTTGCAAAAAGAGGGCCTGCACATGCGGCTGGTCCAGAAACGCGCGTACTCCCGCCCCGCCCGACACCAGAATAGACGGCGCCGCCACCCGATGGGAGCGATATACCAATCCATGACCGCCAAGGCGTCTGTACCACCTTCCACGATCCACAATGCGCCATCGGACGGCCACACAGGATCACCGCCTCGCCAGATGGCCGGGAAGGATTTGTCGGAGTGCCTGGTGTCTAGCTTCGTGATCTCCTTTTCACCATTCCGGGATAAGATAGGTTTCACAAGCCGGACCGTCATGGAGCGCGGTTGACGGTAACTTCCGTCCCATCCGCGACTCAGAAAAATGTTTTGTCAAAAGTTATGCGGTCAACGCGGAATTGGGTAGCGGCTTGGCGGTCCGATTGCCCGAATCGCCAGCCGACACCATTATCCCGCTGCATGGCCCCCATATCCACCCTTCTCCCCGCCGGAAAAATCACCCCTGAGGTCGGCCACTAATATTTCGATTTCCCCGTCATCGGTTTCCCGATAATTTTCTGCATTTCAGAGAAAAGCGTCGAGCAGGTCGTGGTGACGCTGACCAATCCGCCCTGTGACCTTGCATCTGCCCCAGGAGGTAACGATCCATTCTTCATCTTGGTGATATGTGGGCCTTTGCGTCGGCTGCACATTCGGAGGCGCGCTGGGCTGACCGTTTTGGTTGGGAGCCTCACTTATGCTTTACCAGGCATGCGTCTCACCGTTTTTTTGCTGCCAAATAGGGTGATCCAAAAGGATTCAGGAGGCTGGGAAGTGCTTTTGGCTTATGGTTCAGCCGCTGTGACGCCCTTTGTTCTTTTGGTGATTCTCCTGTTTCGTCATGGCGCTCCTGTGGCGCTGGCAGGAGCGCCCCGCCTTCATGCCTGAGGAAATACCGGTGCGGAATAGGCGCCGCATAGTTGTTCTTGGAAACGGAATACCTGATGCGCACGCCAGCCGCAGCGTCGTCATCTTCAACGTATGTGATCGCCGCGCCAAATAACGTGTGCGCATCTTGATTGACCATCCTTTTTTTCTGAGGGTTTCGGTGTCTATCGGTAGGATACGATATATCCCCATATCCCCCTTGGTAGCCTCAACCGCTCCAGCATGCCACAACCAGGAACAATGTTCAACTAGTTGATTGTAAATGGTTTATAGAGATATACTAAAAGCCATACCTTACTATCTGGCCTGTGATACCATGCTTCCTGTGATATCCTGTGATACAAGGCTTGGTGTAAACAACCCCGTCCTTCCCGCGCTTGAACTTGAACTTGAGCGTGACGAGCGCAAGTCGCGAGGGGTGATGAGAATGCCAACCACCTGTTTTGACAACCAGGAATTCCGTATTTGGCGCTGCAATTACGCTGCACTTCGGAGCGGGACAGACAGGTATAACGCGGGATGGTGCGGGATACATTGGCGCGCAACATACTGATAACATTTATATATGAAAAAGGCTTATGATTCAAAATGCCGGAATATTATCATGCAGCGGGCTGCAAAGCCGCGTACCCCGGTTCGATTCCGGGCCCAGCCTCCAATTCGCTGAGATATTTTGTACGGCGAGCGCCCTGCGAAGTTTGATTTCTTCCTGAGTTATCTGCTTTTCCAGGTCGGGGGATAGGGCGTGGCCGAACTAAACAAGCATACCGCGATGGATAAAATCCTGTCCGTAGCCCCCATGCTCGACTGGACGATTAAAAATTATAACTGATACATAAACAGTATGTTATGTTCTGTCACTCTGCGATGTTGTACTCATGTTGGATTTTCTTCCTTAAATCTGTCCAAGCATACACCTCATTTCGAGCCAAGGCGGTACGGTTGACCCCTGGGCGATCGCCCATCATACTTGTACAACTTATTGGACAGGAGTGATGGTTATGCACGTTGTGAGCTATTCGGAAGCCCGTGACAATCTCAAGGCGGTGATAGACAGGGCCGTTGAAGATGCGGATGTTACCATCATTACGCGGCGCGGATCGTCCAACGCGGTTTTGCTTTCGCAGGATCTTTTTGACAGTCTGATGGAGACCGTCCACCTGCTGCGCTCGCCAGCGAACGCTGCACACCTGGCGCAATCCATAGCACAAGATCAAGCAGGGCAAACATCTCCCGGTGGCCTGTCTGATGCCTGAGCGTATCTCCTGGACGCTGGCCGCGTGGGAAGATTATGAATACTGGCAAGGGCAGGATCGAAAAACACTCCGAAGAGTGAATGCACTGATACGGGATTGCCTGCGGAACCCGCACTCGGGCATTGGTAAACCGGAGCCACTGCGGGAAAACCTCTCAGGATACTGGTCCCGTCGTATTGACGACGTTAACCGACTGGTCTATCGCACCACGACTGTAGATCTGATCATTATATCCTGCCGGTACCATTATTAGGTCTGTAACGGCTAAAACGCGATCTGGCTAATGGCGCACACTCTGCCGTGCCTCCCAGTCTTGTGTGGACTTCTTCCGTGCGGAATCCAGGTACTCGGCAAGATCGGTAACGCGCACCATCCAGGGCGACTTCTGCGATCCCATGCGGAAGGCGGGGAAGGGGAGTTCACCGCGCATGGCTTTCATGGCTGATTCCTTGCGGCTCATCCCCAAGTATTTACTGGCCAATATTTCAAGTGGTATATCGGCCTGCCCAAATTCCGCCATGAGTAAAAAGACTGTATTCATAAGTGTTCCTCAATCTACCAGTCGTATCCGTCGCATCATCGTTTCCACCAGCACCGGATAATCCATCGGGTCATCAATGACCACCACGTCGCTCGTCGGCGCTTCCAGGCCCGTATAACGACGGTCTAGCAGGACAGATAGGCCCACAACGGTAGTCGCCGCATTGGCGTTGTCTGCCTGGTCATCCAGGAAGGCCACGGCACGGACCCGCTGGAGCGTTGCGGCTTTCTCAGCCGGTGCATGGGCCGGGTTGACGCAGATCACTCGACCGGCCGGCAGCAGCCCGCAGAGTGAATCCACCCGCGCCTGATGAAACTCTGCCCTGATGCTGGTCACCGCCCACACCTGGCACCCCATATCTTCCAGTGCATACACCAGATCCCGCGCATGGTCGTACAGCGGCACGCTGGCCCACTCCACATCATGATGGAATGTGTCCCAGACATGGTGCGCGTCAGCCTTGGCGATGCCGTATCGGTCATGCAGATAATATGCGTCGTTCAGCTTTTTGATGTCAGGCCAGTCAAGTACGCGGCGGGCGCAATTGGCCCAATGTCCCTCGAAATCGCAGAGGATTCCGTCGATGTCCAGGGCGACCACGTTGTTTGCCTGCACCATTTCCCTTCTTTTCTTTTTAATCATAACGGACACCCGCCACATTCATGGCCACGTCCCTTTCTGTGTCCGTTTGAGCGAGACCCATAAGCTTCAATTGCAATTTCTCACCGCATCCAATACCCCATTCATGGTCGCGGCCATAAATAAAGATTTCCGGATAGTTGGATAACAGCGCCAGTAGTTCCTGTGCAAAGCGATCCTTGAGGTCCTCAAACGAGGTTGTCATGCCAAGACTAGAGGTTCCTATCGTTATTTTCTGGCTTGTATTTGCTATGATGCTGGCCGCAGTGGCCTGGCTGACGCTTCCGAAATCCGGTATAACGGGTGTTCTCGGCATCAGCTTTGAAATTGCCATCGCCGTGCGCCACGCCAGAGCCTGCGTATTGGTATCGCTTAATCGCTCAGTAATTTGCGTCCACTGCGCTGAGAAAGGCATCATCATGGCAATGTTAGAGGCGTCCATAATTCCAGCCGCATAACCATCACGAAAATCTTCATTTCTGGCAATCTCAGGGCGCCGTTTGCAGGCCTCTTCTGGCTCCTCAACGCTCGAATGGGATGAATTTTCGTTCATGATGGAAAGCTCCTTAACACTTGTAAATAATCTGCGCTTTGCGGCGCTAGCGAATAGGCTGCCAACCGCTTACTCTGGATGCCAGGATGCACAATGATGATGTCCCCGCGATGCACCAGACGCTTCAAAGCGGATCCGGTGGCTTCTTCACTACGCCCGGTCAGCGCGGCCAACCGCCTTTTATCCGAAATGCGTGCGGTTTTAAGTGCAGCAAGAACCTCACTCATGGTGCCTCGCTTATTATTCATGCCGCAGTGCCTGCAACATGCTCATACCTCTTTGGAGATTCGTCAGTGTATTCACGCCACCATCCTCTTCAACTGCTGCCCCATCATCGCCTGGAAACCCTTGGCGTGGCATTTACTTCCTTAATTTTTTTTCGCCATAAATCATTAGATCATCACTTTTCCTGTAGCAATGAGGACATGATTCTTGACAAGTTGCCGCTTTTCTCCATTTCTTCTAATAGCCGCAACGCAGTAGTAATTTTTTCTGCGTTCTGTAATGCAATAGCCATTTCAGTCGAGCCAAGAACACGATTGAGGTTATTCATCGCGACGGACAACCTATGGGTGTAATCGGTTAACTGTGAAGTGCGTTTTTTGGCTTCTGAAATAGCCGCATCACCGACTTTGACATATTCATTCAATTGAGTGCGCATCAATGCAGTTGATGCTTCAATTACTTCGGCTGCTTTTACTGTCTCATCACTCATGAGTAATATCCTCTGTTTTAACATAAAAGAATCACCAGACGACTGTATTTGTTCAAGTGTTAACGTATCAACAGCGTTACCATCAAAATATTGTTGTTCATGTGTATGCATGTCCATGTTTGCTCTTATTAATTGTTTTCTTCCTAGAGTGATACCATCAAGAAGCATTAAAAGAGCCTGGCCACGTGCGAGTTTTGCAATCTCTCTTGAAACCAATACCCTTGCCTGCTTCGCGCTTTCAAAAGTGATCACGCCATCATTCTCCATCTCCGCTTCAAAATCTCTTCCACCAGTACAGGGAAATCCTCAATATAATTCCTGGTGCATGGTGGGCAGCGCATGCTCATGCCGCACCGACACGCCGGGGAGCGGTAGGCACACTGAAGTGCAGGCCGTCCCGAACGAGGGGAATACCGAACTCGCTCTGGAACGCCTGCATGGCTGCATCAATGGCATTGACGGACGCATCACGCGGCAGCGCAATGGTCAGGGTGATACGGTCGGGGTGGAGGGGAAGAAAGGTTTCAGGGGCTGGGGTCTGGCTAGGCATTGGTGATTCTCCCATGCGACGTAAGGCATGGGAGAATTACAACCTAAGCGTTTGCACTTGTCAACACCTAGGTTTTATAGCTTCCTTCCGAGTGGCTGATGGTAGATCACGCGCCCGATAACTCTACAACCAACTTCAAGCCGCCTCACCGGCCATTGTGGATTTCGAGGACGCAAGTACCAATCTGGTCCATCCTTGACAATTTGTTTAAAGGTTGCCTCTTCGTTCGGTTGCCCATTTCCTATAACGACATAATCACCTGACTCCCAATATGCGTCAGGATCTGCAACAATGCGGTCCCCCTCTTTGAAGTCAGGCTCCATGCTATCACCATGAATTATCAATCCAAACACATACTGACCGTGGTGATTCTGGTCTAGACGAACCCAATCCGTCACATCTTCACCATTAAGACGTTTCACATCTTGTGAGGTAGCAAACTCGCCGGCCGCGACCCATGAAATAATTGGGACAAGACACTGCGGCTTTGAAGCTGGCACTACGTTAATATCAAGCGTGGCTAGACTGTCGCCAGCGGCATCGGTTACCGGAGCCGACTCGCGGTGGTCACCTGATGCATCAGCAACTCTAAGCTTCGGGTATGCCCCTTCAGCCAGCCAATCAGAAGTGACGCCCAGAGCTTTTGCGATTTGCGGAATAAAGCGACTTTTTTCACTTTTTCCAGTCACTAACTTACTGATTGTATTCTGGGCGCAACCGCTTTCATCGGCAAGCCACTCTTGCTTTTTTCCGAGCTCCCCAAGACGCTCATTGATCCTTTCGCCTACTGTAGTCATGGTTTCAATCCTAAAACATGGGTTTTGGCGGCGCAACTACCAGGGTGTTGACAGGTTGAACACATAGGTTTTATGATCTGAGCATGAACGAGGCCATTCTTAAAACCTTATCCATGTATGGATCCCAAGATGCCATGGCAAAAGCCATAGGTGTGTCACAGTTCGCCGTAAGCAAGTGGGTGCGCGGGGTTGGAGCGATTTCTGCCGAGAGTGCCCTACTTATTGAGCATGCGACTGGCGGGGTCATCACCCGCGAAGACCTCCGCCCGGACATCTTCCGTAAAGACCATCCATCAAACCACATCGGTACACCCGTACATTCAGCCATTCCCGATTCCTCCATCTGTCCACGAGACCACTCTGAATGAACCCACCGTCAAGTGACATAAAAATCCAGTCGCTTTTTCTGCGTGCAATTGCCGAGAAAAGCCAGCGCAAGACAGCAACAGAGATTGGGGTTCATGAGTCTGCCCTGTCTCGATGGTTCGCCGGTGATGGCGGGCTGAAATTTGAGCAGGTATGCCGACTGATGGCCGCCCTGGATATCCAGCCTGAATATCTGGGAGATGGAGAGGTGACAACTATTAAAGCCGATGTGCTGACGGCACTTAAACGACTGGCTAAGGCTGCACTGGATGGAGACGACTTGTGAACAACGGTCTGGGCAAAAGCGACGGCAGAACGCCTGCCCACACAATATTCTCCGCTCATTTTCCAACCCTGACACCACGAGGTGCTGCATGAATGCCATATTGCTGCATACGGCTTTGGATAAAATGGAATCTGTCTGGGTGCGCCCAGGGCAAGCGTGTGCCGACGCGCGTGCTGAAGCGTTGGAATATATTGAGCGCAGCAATGGGCGACGTACTCCAGGGATTATTCTGGAGATCATGCGAGTGATCGGCATCGCTGAGCACGCGGCGATCAACCTGATACGGCTCTTTGATGACGAGAAGGAAGTGGCGCGCGTCACACTAAGCGAGGTCAAGTATCTCCACCAGTTACCCTTCTATTACAAGGTGCGGGCCTGGTACGAACGCCGCCTGCACGCCGCCGATTCCTCTGGCCATGCGATCCGTGGTGTCCTGTTTGGCCGTGACTGCAAAACCGGATTCAAATATGGCATGGCGGATGATTACGGTGAATTCCCCGCACTGGTAGCACTCTATGTGCTGCACAGCGGCAAGGCAGCATGGCAGGAAGCGAGGTATTTTATCGACTGGTCCGCTGAGTTTGCTGCAGACATCCTGGTTGCAGGGTTTGAGCGCACCCATGATTTCTTCCGGCGGGTCAGCGCTCCGGCCCTCCGGCTCCTGCGCCAGTTAAAAGATACCTTCTGCTATCGCGTTCCCCGATTCCTGTTCTCCCTGATCCGTCAGGACGATAAGACGGGATCCACGTCTTTCCTCCAGCGTGCTGCCGCCACGCTTTCCGCCCAGAAACGGGAT
This sequence comes from Acidithiobacillus sp., assembly GCF_023255755.1. Classification (GTDB taxonomy): domain Bacteria; phylum Pseudomonadota; class Gammaproteobacteria; order Acidithiobacillales; family Acidithiobacillaceae; genus Acidithiobacillus. Next base: position 20,485 of record NZ_JAGDVS010000117.1, read on the forward strand.
GCGGTCAAATTGCGCGTCATTTCTTCTGAAGATGCTGAGGAAGAATGGAATGGAGATGATGACCTTGCTGCCTCTGAATTCAGCTTCGATGAGGAGATAGGGAAGCGTCGCAACAAAAATCATAAAAAACAGCCAATGACTGACCAGGAATGGGCCAGCACGATCTACCATGCGGCGCGAAATACATATGTGACCAAGGCGCGGGCATCCACGGACCCGGTAGGGCCAGATTGCCGCATGGCCGAAGTGCTGCTGATCTTTGACATTGAGCACCTGGCGCGTGCAGGGCTGCAACATGATCAGATATCCGACTACATTGCCCTCTGCTGGGAATGGGCAGTTGGTAGGCACACCCACGCACGATCTTCAGCAAGAACAGCAGCTGCGAAACTACGCACCGAAGCGGCGACCATGACCCCGCGAACTCCGGGTGCAGAGGGTAATCAGGATATCTCGGTGCAGACTGTCAAGGAGTGGATAACCGTCACAGACGCCCGGATGTGTCTGGCAGAGGCCGTTGTCCACGTCCCAGAGTCGGTGCCCATCCCTACCAATAAGGGTATCCCAAAGCAGTGGGTGACCGACGAGGCCTTCGCGTACTTCGAGTCCTGTATCAAGCGTGAATTTGACTCGGGGGGAGGCACCCGACGATATCTACCCATACGGCGGGACGGTGAAGATATCACGTTGATTTGTCAACGGCGACGGCATAAACGCCCGCTATCAATGGCTTATGAAGAGTGGATGAAGCCGGATAATCCGGATCCCATGACGGTTGATGATTTACCTCCGCCTTCGCCTCTGGACGATTTGAAAGAAGGGACCATCGGCCGTGTGGATGCTGCACGACTAGCCACTGTGCTGGGAGTCTCCCCGGGTGTGGTGCGCCGAGCACGGCAGCCGTATGACCCCGATGATGCTGTGGGAGAACGTGTGGCTACTGAGGCCATTCTTATCATCGCTGACAGCGTGGCAAACATGCCCGAAGACCGGCGCAATGAGGCGCAGCAGGCGGTCTTTGCCCTTATGCGTGACGCGCAGAAGTCGCGCGATCACAGGGTGGCATAGCCATGGCACGTCGTCTCTATCACAGAGGCACGTTGATCGCTGTAGCAGGCGCAATCTCTCTGGCCACAGCGGTCGGCCTTGCCTTCTTGCCCGTCGCGGATTATTGGGTCCTGGCATTTCTGATGCTTGGGCTGCTACTGATCATGTTCGGCATACGCTGGGAGATGACGACAGACATCAGAACGGTCTCAGGGCCTGCCTTAACGCATCTGCATTGGTTGGCCAGATTCTGCCCCCGTGCCGCTGAATTACTGGAGCGGGAACCTATACCGCTATGGCGGGATGCGTTCCTGGTGGATGCGGCATGCAGAAAAAGGTGGCGGGATGATGATGCGCCGCGGCACTAAAATGACCGTTACCACCCGTCAGCATGACGCATTGATTGCTACGCTACGGCAGTCATTCCCAGCCGGCAAGACGGCCTATGAGCTGGCCATTGTCCATCCTGATATACCGCTGGATGACCTCCTTTCCTGGCTGAAGCCGGAACGCGGAGTGCGGCGGCGCTGGTTGGATGGTAACTATTACATGATCCCCGATACCGTTCTCACGCGACTCACACTGTGGAACATGCTTTTTATGGCCTCATGCGCCGAGATGTTTGGAGGCATGGGGCGAGCGGATATAGTCGCAGCTATGATGTTCGCTTGCAGTTTCTTCAAGATGCTGGAGTTCTGGCCGTGGTAAACATCCATTTCCCTCGCTTCGTGCAATGGGTAGATCCAATATGCAAGGAGCCTTTGCCTTGAATATCATCACCGCCGCAGACATCCTCAATGTGCGACACGATGCGGAATACCTGGTCGTGAGATCAGTCTTTTTGGCTTCCATCGTACAGGCTCCAGATCAGAACCATGTGGACCGCTTGGCGGCCGCACACAGCTACTTTATGGCACACGATACGGCCGCGAGGTTTGCTGAGTACAACCTCCTGAAGCCACAGACACCAAAATCGCAGACTGTTACCCCGGTCGTGGCTCGGTGCCCGGACCCGGCGGCCACCATGACCCACAAGTCTGCAGCCCCCATGCATAGACGCTTTTTCCTCTGGAAACGCCGTCAGATTGCACCGGTTCGCTGGCTCATCGCGGTCCTGACCTTTCTGGCCGTCATGTCTGGACGTCTGATGGCCGTGGCGGCGCTCTTCGGCCTGAATTATCTCGCGGTCGTCGGCCTGGTGGAGTGGTCCATCGCCGTAGGCGCCTGGTTCGAATTCATGGTGATTGTGCTGATGCTGTTGTTCTCCATCGCCATCCTCAAGCTCGACTGGATGCTGGCCGGATCCATGATGATTGGCGGATGGCAATGTGTCGCTGAATCTCTGGAGATTGGCAGGCGGCCTGGAGAATCGTCCGCTTCACCCGCAAAAACTGCGAGGGTTATATGATCGGTCTGCAATTGCTTGAGGTATGCGCCCCAAAGGTCTCTCCAGTCACGATGTCGGCCATCGTCCAGGGCGAATCAGGCGGTTATCCGTGGACGATCAACGTCAACAGCCTGCCCAATGGATCCATGCGCTTCCCCAATAAGCAGGCGGCCATCCTTGCCGCTACGCACTATATCCGCATGGGCTACAAGGTGGATCTGGGCATAGCGCAGGTCGATAGCGAAAATCTAGGCTGGCTGCGCCTCAGCATCCCACAGGCATTTGATGCGTGCCGAAATATCCATGCTGCGCAGACCATTCTACTGGATGCTTATCACGCCGCTGGAGCGGCAGGCGTGAGCAGCCTGAAAGGGACCTTTGAGGCGTACAACTCAGGCCAGGTCACCGGCGATCGAGGTTATGCCAACGGGGTATTCCGTAACGCGGGTGTAGAGGTTCCCGCCATACCGGGCGGTCATCTGGCGTCCTGGGTAAATCATCAGGTCGCATTGTCTGGAGATGCAAAACAGAACACTTTCCTGCCACCAGTTACGCCATCTTCCAGTGCTCTGGTGCGACCCGTGATCATCATGCCACCAAAATCATGGCAGCCACTGAACGCCAATGAGGATTTTACGGTGACTGGAAAATCAGTGGGTAGTGGGTCGATGGAGAGAGGCGCGTCATCGGTTACTGCAATTTGGAATCCGGCATAAGCAATACCACTGTCTTGTGGTTTGCATGGAATACCGAAGCGGTACATTAGGCCCACCATTGCCAACACAATAAATTCATAAAAACACTGAAAACAGGTTCCAGATGGCCATTAGCTAGTGAGCACATCACCATGCTAAGGAGCCTGTCATGTCCACCGAAAGCGTCAAACACCTTTATCTGCTGACCGTCACCGACCTCGCTGAGGTCATCAAAACCAAAGACAGCACACTGTCCGAGCGCCTCAAGAACCATCCGGAAGATTTTCCCCCGGCCATGGAGATTCCCGGTTGCAGGGGGTTCCGGTTTCATCCCCAGGATGTTGCCGACTGGCTCGTAGAACTCTCCGCAAAAGCCCTCGGCCTCCGTTCGGCGTCGGTGGACAACCCAACGATCACCCGCCGAACCCGTAAGAAGCGCGCTGTAGCGTCAGAAGCCTCCGATTGATGCCACGCGAAGGGCAACTAGCGCCCACAAAAAAGGCCGGTGAATCAGACCGGCCCGCTTACTGCATACCCCACAAAAGGCATATAGATTATGACCAATCATTCTTCAGAAATCAACACAGATAGTAACCATTCTTCCTTAAATCCTACGCATTCTAATTCCGCTCTTCCCAGCACCCGCCAGTCAACCGCTACTCGGCGCTGGCTGGCCGCATCTCAGGCCGACGCAGCACAGATCGCAGAGATTGCATCGTGCTCACCGGAAATGGCCAAGTTCCTGGCACTCCCCAGCCACGCTCCGCGCCTGGACAGTCGGGCACGTCGCGGGAAAATCGCCCTGATCTGGCCTTACAAGACCCGTCAGGCCGGTGGCCAGATGGAGTTATCCGCCATTTACCTGCACACACGGGGCCAGACCGGTCAGGATTTTGTGGGCTCCCGCGAAGATGCAGTAACCTCCCGCCGAATACAGGAAGCGGCACTGTTCACCATTAAGGGCAATCCCAACGCTGCAGGTAAAAGTCGGCATACGGTTTTTCTGACGGCCAGCCCGCTGGATGCCATGGCGGCCCATGCGGTCAGCCCCGGTGCGGACGTGTACGCCGTCTCGACTCCCAGCATTCCCCAATGGCTGATCCACGACTGGACCCATGCCGGAAAGAACCGGA
>NZ_JAGDVS010000117.1:24846-27926 GCF_023255755.1 Acidithiobacillus sp.
CCCAGCATTCCCCAATGGCTGATCCACGACTGGACCCATGCCGGAAAGAACCGGATGGTGACTATTGGCCTCACCGAATCCGAAGTGGAAACCATCAAGGGCTTTGCTCAAGCGGCAGGCTGGTATGGCATAATGCAGCGCGCTACGGTGGATACCGTGCTGCCCAATGTGTCGGCAGGTCCGGTCCAGGCCATCACGCACCGCGCCCAGGCCTGGGACATACTCTGCAGCCAGGGCGTCGAAGGTCTAAAACAGCACCTGACCGCGACCACCCTTACGATCTACAAACCAGAAAGACCGGCACAGGGCACGGCGCCCGACCAGAAACCGATTCATCAGGCGGTCCAACGCTTCCTGCAGACCGCACAACCCACCGGGCAGACACGAACTGACCGCGATCACTGGTTCAGCAGCCTGGGGGACGCCAGCCTAGTTCTGGATGAATCCTTGGAGAAAGCCACGCACCTGCATGTCGCTGGCATTGTCTCCCAGCCCGGTCAGGGCAAGACCCACGCTGTGTTATCCCAGATGCTTGTCAACGATTTTCCGGAACTGCTGGTAACACCTACCGTGGACCTGGCCAGTGAGGCTTACACCAAGATCACCGAGATGATGCCAAAGGATTGCGACCGCACGGTCCGCTTGCATGTTCCCCGCGGCCCGGACACCTGTGCGCGCTATCCCAAGGTTATGTTGCTGCAGGATGCCAACCGCGGCCCCTACGCGCAGGCCTGCAAAATGGCCGACCTGAATGACAGCATCCCGGGCGACTGTGAACACGCCGAAAACTGTGCCTACCTGCAGGGGCTTCGCCTGGATAACCGCGCAGAGATTCTCATCGCTCCCCACGCCGCAGCGGCCAGTGACAGCAGCCTGCTTTCCTGGACGCCAGAAGCCGCCAGGGATGTGGAAACCGGGGAATGGGAGAATGGCGAGAGTGTCGAGCGCCGGGTTGCTGTGGATGAAGGAACCCCCGCCGCGACATCGCTGATGCTCAACCATAAAAATGTGGACGACAATATCAGCACCCTGATCCACTGGCTGAGTAAACCCACCTGGATAAGGAGCCGCGTCAAGGGCGCGCTGGGAAAAGAATTCACAGAAGAAAAACTGCAGAAGAATCTGGAAGCATATGCAGTCTTCCGTGATGCGCTGACGGCACTAAACACAGAGTACAGCAAATGGCGGGATCCAGAAAAATCGCGCACTCCGATACCGATACGGATGTCCGGCGCCTGGCGTGACATTGTGGATGCCTACCGCAAGCTTCCCAAGGACCTGACATTGATGGATGGTTCAACGCTGGCCGAACGCCCGGTCCTGAATAACGGAAAAGAGGTGCCGATTATCCCAAAACAATGGATGGCCGCCCTGGTCGAGGGGCTGAAGGACCGCATGGTCTGGATACATAACGGTAATCTGGTCATCGGTAAGGAGGGCGGTCTCTGGAAGAACTTCATGAACCAGGGAGGTCAAAATCTGGATGCATCCATGGGGCTGACCCAAAAAGCGATCATCAGCCACAGGGACGACAGCGCCGTCTATACCATACCGGTCCACCAACCCCATCTCCGGGTGATTCAGGTCATAGATGGACAACAGCATGGTAAAGCGGCACTGAAGGGGCACGCTCTCCCCAGCGAAGTCCGGAAATTCATGGTTGCATGGAAACGGATGATTACCACCGGAGGGCATGGGGAGACGGCAGGCCTGGTCCACAAAGACATCCATGATCTGATGACGGCGATCTTTCTGCGCGACCAGCCGGATCCGGATACAGCCATCCAGAAGGCGCTGACGGCACTGGAAAAAAAGAACCGCCAGCCTGGTAGTAAAGACTGGCAAAACCTGCTCAGAACACTGGGCATGCCAGACGATCCGGCAAGAGCCCGCACCCAGTGCGATATCACGGTGGACGATGCCTGGATGCTAGGCCACTGGGGCAAGGATGATAGAGGCCACAACCGCTGGAAGGATGCCAAGGCGGGATTTTGCTGGGGGGTCCCCTATGATCCCATAGAGGAATACCAGATTCGGTACGCTATTCATCGGGTCATCATGGCTCGATACGGCATCGCTTGGCCGGAATGGGACGGCTCCGTGACCCGCGGCCAAGTCATCCTGACCAATGGAGGAGAAACCAGCATCACCACCAACTTCCCGCTCCCTACCGTGACCGAAGCCCGCGCCTTTGTGCTGGATTCGGTCAATGCCCAGATCGCCCAGGGGATCGGCAGGTGGCGTGGCGTGCGCCGGACCGTCGAGAACGCAGTGGAACTCTACTTGTTCATGGGAGACTTCCCCGTGGCGCCAGTAGGCCATGATCACATGTTGCCCGACATCGAGTACGTGACCGATTTGGGTAGCGCCATGGCTAAAAAGGCGACCAAAGAAGTGTCCGTCATGCAAGCGATAGCCGAACTGTCACCTGACCAGCGCGTCGTGATGGAAGCTATCCGCGAGGCGGTAAACAACGCCTTTGGATTCGATCCCGGTGACCGACTTGGGCGGCGGGTCTCGCGTGCCATCACCAACAAGGTCATGGCGTATGCCCGCAAGCATCATCTCTCCCTGCAGGAAGCCGCAAAGGCGCTGGTGCGCGATATTCAGGACCGGTTCCTGCCGGACCCCAGAACCTTTCCGGAAGCTGCCGTATATTATCTGGAGCGGCTCCAGGATCGTGGCCGATGGTGCCGAATGTTCATGGGCACGGGGCCATGGGCCGATGCCGCAAAGGCTGTGGTGGACATGCTCTATGAGGCCACGTTCACGCCAGAGCCACCCGTCCCGCCACCCGGTTAGACGCTCACCCCAGCAATTTCATGAACTCGTTCCGGTGACCTCCGGAGAATGTGCCGTGCCTGCTGTGCGGGGGATTTGTTCCCAATCCCCGAACGGGAGCGATCCGCGCAGTTTTTTGAGTGGACAGATTGAGCTTTTTGGGAAAAATCCGGAGACTGTGGGTCCGATCAGGGATGTGGTGTGTAGATTTGGGAGAAGAAGATATTGCCTTGCCTGTCACTGTGACTACAACAAACACCCCCGTCTCAGGGCCTAATAGGTAAAAAAAGGGTCCGGGA
>NZ_JAGDVS010000014.1:0-5419 GCF_023255755.1 Acidithiobacillus sp.
AGGTGGACCTCGCCACCTTCTTCGCCATGGCGCGCGGCTCCAGCACCCAGCCCGCCATGGAAATGACCAAATGGTTTGACGCCAATTATCACTTCATCGTCCCTGAATTCCATGAGGGTATGGATTTTCGCCTCTCCAGCGACCGCATTTTTGCCCAGGTGAAAGAGGCGCAGGCACTGGGCCTGAAGGCCAAGCCCGTCCTAGTCGGCCCCATCACCTATCTCTGGCTCGGTAAAGAGAAAGACCTTAAGGCCGAGGCCCAGCATCATCATGACGACAGTGCCTGTCACGGCCACGGCGCCCCGGTGGGCAACGCCTGCTTTGATCGCCTGACCCTGCTGCCCAAGGTGCTGCCGGTCTATGCTGAGGTCCTCGCCCGCCTGGCGGAACTGGGTGTGGAATGGGTGCAGATGGATGAACCCGCCCTCGCGCTTGACCTGCCCCAGGAATGGATCAAGGCGCTGGATACGGCCTACCAGACACTAAGCAAGGGCAAATCGCCCAGGATACTACTCGCGGCTTACTTCGAATCCGTTGCCGATCATGCCAAACAGCTCAAGGCCCTGCCCGTCGCTGGCTTGCATCTTGATCTGCGCCGTGCGCCGCAGCAGTTGAACAGTTTCCTCACCGACTACCCCGCCGACAAGGTGCTCTCCCTCGGTGTCGTCGACGGTCGTAACGTCTGGCGCGCTGACCTCGATGCCGCACTGGAACTCCTGCAGCCCGCCCACCAGCAGCTCGGCGACCGTCTCTGGGTCGCACCGTCCTGCAGCCTGCTGCATACGCCCGTAGATCTGGATCAGGAGACGGAGCTGGACGCTGAACTGAAGTCCTGGCTCGCCTTCTCCGTGCAGAAGCTGGACGAAGTCGCCGTCATCAGCCGCGCCCTGGACAAAGGCACGGAGTCGGTGGCCCAGGAACTGGCTGCCGCCCGCGCCGCCGCCGCGCCCCGCCGCAGCTCGCCGCGCATTCACAACCCCGCCGTCGCTCAGCGCCTTGAAGGCTTGGGTAAGGATGACGGTCAGCGCAACAGTCCCTTCCCGGCGCGGGAAGCGGCACAGCGGGCGCGCTTCAAACTACCCGCCTTCCCGACCACCAGTATTGGCAGCTTCCCCCAGACCCCGGAAATCCGTAAGGCCCGTTTGCAGAATCGCAAAGGCGAGCTGAGCAATGCCAATTACCAGAAGGCGATGGAAGCGGAAATCGCTCTGGTGGTGAAGGAGCAGGAGCGTCTCGGTATTGACGTGCCCGTGCATGGCGAGCCCGAGCGCAATGACATGGTAGAGTACTTCGGCGAGCAATTGTCCGGATTTGCTTTTACCCGCCATGGTTGGGTGCAGAGTTACGGTTCGCGCTACGTCAAGCCGCCGTTGATTTTCGGTGATGTCTCTCGCCCCACCCCGATGACGGTGGCCTGGAGCAAGTACGCCCAGTCCCTGACCAAGCGGCCAATGAAGGGCATGCTCACCGGCCCGGTGACCATCCTGCAATGGTCTTTCGTCCGTGATGACCAGCCCCGCGAACGTACTGCGTTGCAGATCGCTCTGGCCATCCGCGATGAGGTCAAGGACTTGATTGATGCAGGCATCGGCATCATTCAGATCGACGAGCCAGCCTACCGTGAAGGTCTGCCCCTCAAGCGCAAGGATTGGGATCAGTATCTCAACTGGGCGTCGCGCGCCTTCCGCATTTCGGCGCAGATCGCCCCCGATGATGTGCAGATCCACACGCACATGTGCTACTCGGAGTTCAACGATATTCTGCCCGCCATTGCGGCCATGGATGCCGACGTGATCACCATTGAGACCTCACGCTCGCAAATGGAATTGCTGGACGCTTTCGCAACCTTCAACTACCCCAACGAAATCGGACCGGGCGTCTATGACATCCACTCCCCACGCGTACCCAGCGTCGAAGAGATGGTGGGCCTGATGGAAAAGGCGGTAAAGGTGGTCCCCGCCGAGCGCCTGTGGATCAACCCCGACTGCGGCCTGAAAACCCGCAAGTGGGCGGAGGTCACCCCGGCGCTGGAGAACATGGTCGAGGCGGCTCGCCAGATTCGTGCCCGTCACGGCTGAAATGCGTCACAAGCAGCACGAAGGAGCCCCCTTTGGGGGCTTTTTTGTGACCATTTTCCAACATTATCAAATGGCTTGATAGTTGTTGAGACTTGTTGATAAAGTCCAAGGCGAGGTCGCGTTTTCATCCGAATTTCATCTGATAACGAGGGAGTGGTAGCCATGAATAACGACGTGATCGACGCCATGATCGACGGCTTCAAGGATTTCCACCACACCTATTATGAGGAACGGCCAAACTTTTTCGATACCCTGGTGGAGAAAGGGCAAAACCCAAAAGTCATGCTGATAGGCTGTTCCGATTCCCGAGTCACGCCTACGTCACTCTACGGCAGCGAGCCCGGAGACATTTTTGTGGTGCGCAACGTCGCTAATCTCGTTCCCCCGGCGGAGCAAGACGGCCATCTTCATGGCACCAGCGCAGCGGTGGATTTTGCGGTCAGTCACCTGGAGGTGGAACATATCATTATCAATGGCCATTCACATTGCGGTGGCATGAAAGCGCTATTGAACGGCACTGAAGGCAAGTATGTCGGCCCCTGGGTGGACATTGCCAGAGATGCCCGTTCTGACGTGATGCGGGAATATGCTGATGCCAGCCCCGAAGAACAGGCGCGCGCCCTCGAAAAAGCCAGCATTCTGGTTTCGCTGGAGAATCTGCTGACCTTTGACAGTGTGCGTCGCCGCGTGGTGCGGGGTGAACTGCAGTTGCATGGCTGGTACTTCGACATGGAAGAAGGGGCCATCCTCGCCTACAACGTGGGAAAACAGAAGTTCGATAGACTCGCCTGAGGACACAGCATGGAAAACAGTGTGAACCTTTCGCCCCTCAAAAATCTGCGCGCCGATGTGCCCGCCGCGGTGGTCGTGGCCCTGGTGGCGATGCCGCTCTGCCTCGGCGTAGCTTTGGCATCAGGGACACCGCTGATCGCCGGACTTATCGCCGGCATCGTAGGTGGCGTGCTGGTCCCCTTGTTCAGCCGTTCGCAACTGGCCGTCAGCGGTCCGACGCCGGCCATCGTCGCCACGGTTCTGGTGGCCATGCAAACTTTACCGAGTTTCTCCGCTTTTCTGCTGGCGGTGGTCATCGCCGGGGTCATCCAGATCGTTTTAGGTGTGATCCGTGCAGGTGTCGTCGCCTATTTTTTTCCCTCTGCCGTTATTCAGGGGATTCTGTCGGCTATCGGCATCATCCTCATCCTCAAACAATTTCCCTACGCCATCGGTTTTGATCTGGGTGAATTCGGCAGTCAGGACTTCATCGGCGCGCATGGCGAGAACACCTTCACCGCTGCCGTTGCTGCCCTGGCACACCTGGAGTGGGGCGCTCTGCTGGTCAGCGTACTTGCCCTGTCCATCCTGATCACCTGGGACAAAGTAGCGCTATTGCGTAAACAGACCTGGCTGTCCGGGCCACTCATGGCGGTGGTTTTGGGCACCTTACTCAACACATGGCTTCTCTACGCCGTTCCGAGCCTGGCCGTCAGCGGCCCCAACCTGGTCAACTTGCCGATCATTCGCTCTTTCGCGGATTTTCGGGATATGCTGCACATGCCGGACTGGGGGATGATCGGATCGAAGACCGTCTGGGTGACGGCCATCGCCCTCACTTTCATTGCGAGCCTCGAAAGCCTGCTTTCCATTGAAGCCGCCGACAAACTCGATGTCTTCAAACGGCGCACACCGCTGGACCGCGAGCTGCTGGGTCAGGGTATCGCCAATGTCACCAGTGGCCTCATCGGCGGCCTTCCGGTGGCGGCGGTTATCGTGCGCAGTACCGCCAATGTGGCGGCAGGGGCCCGCACTAAGGCGAGTGCCTTTCTACATGGCCTGTTTCTGCTACTTGCCGTACTGTTTCTGGCGACGCTGATGAACCAGATTCCGCTAGCTGCCTTAGCATCCATCCTGATTTTCGTCGGCTTCAAGCTGGCCCATCCAAGCATATTCAAGCGAATGTTTCGGCTCGATAAATCGCAGTATCTACCGTTCATAATCACCATTGTCGCGATTCTGTTTACCAGCCTCATCATAGGGGTAGTCGTCGGCCTGCTGGCAGGAGTGTTCTTTGTGCTCAAGGCCAATTACCACAGCGCCATAGAGATTGGACGGGAGGGTTCCGCTTACAAAATTGCGCTGAATCGGGAGGTGACATTTGTTAACAAGGCACGCCTCTCCCATATCCTGGAGCGGCTGCCCAAGGGTGCAGAGATCATACTGGATGGCGAACATGTGGGTTTCATCGACCACGACGTCCTCGAAGTAATTAGAGACTTTGAACGTTCCGCACCCTTGCGCGGCATCCGACTGCGCGAACAGGGCTTCGATACGCCGGTGTTGAGGGCTCCTGTCTGACACCAATAAACGCTGGAACAGGCAGCCGGGGCTCTTGATGCGTCCCGTTTCTTGTTGGTCCGACAACCTGTCAAAACCCCAAATGCCCGACAGTTAAATACGCTTGACGTTAATACCTTAATAACGGTATCTTAGCGAGCTTTTCCGGGCAGTATCGGCGAAACCCTTGTTGGAGGTTTGTGATGTACGCGGTCATTGAGAATGGTGGCAAGCAGTATCGGGTGGCAGTGGGCGACAAGCTCCGACTCGAAAGAATGGAAGTTGAGCCCGGTGTCGAACTCGCACTGGACCGTGTCCTCATGGTCGGCGTCGGCAGTGATGTCCAGGTAGGACGGCCCCTGGTGGAGGGTGCCGCGGTGAAAGCCACCGTACTCAGCCAGGGTCGTGCCAAAAAGGTACATATTTTCAAGATGCGCCGGCGCAAGCATTACCGCAAGCAGCAGGGCCATCGTCAGTATTTTACCGAAGTCCGCATCACCGGCATTGAAGCCTAAGGAGCACAATCATGGCACATAAGAAGGCTGGAGGTTCCTCCCGTAACGGCCGCGATTCTCAATCCAAGCGTCTGGGCGTCAAGCGCTACGCCGGACAGGAAGTTATCAGCGGCAACATCATTATTCGTCAGCGTGGCACCCAGTTTTATCCGGGCGCCAACGTCGGCATCGGCAAAGACCATACGCTCTTTGCCACCGCCGAGGGTGTCGTGAAGTTCGAGCGCAAGGGTCCGCGCCAGGTGCGCACCGTCAGCGTCGTTTCAGCGGCCTAAGCAGGCCTCTGCTCAGAGGGACCCCGCCCCGTTTCTGCGGGAGCGGGGTTTTTCTATGAAATTTATTGACGAAGTACGCATTCATGTGGCCTCCGGTAACGGTGGCCATGGATCGGTGAGTTTTCGCCGCGAAAAGTTTATTCCTTTCGGCGGCCCCGATGGCGGCGATGGCGGACGCGGCGGCAGTGTTTATCTGGTTGCCCAGGCCAGCCTCAACACCCCC
>NZ_JAGDVS010000014.1:5429-27857 GCF_023255755.1 Acidithiobacillus sp.
ATCGACTTCCGCTACCAGCGCCGCTATCGCGCCGAAAATGGCCACGGTGGCGCCGGGCGCCAGATGACGGGCCGCGCTGGCCACGACCTGGAGATCAATGTCCCGGTCGGCACCCTGGTGTATGACGACGATACTCGCGAATTGCTCGGTGACCTGCGTACCGAAGGCGAACGACTATTGGTCGCCCAGAGTGGCCGCGGCGGGCATGGTAATCTGTCGTATAAATCGAGTACCAACCGTGCGCCCCGTCAGTTTGAGAAAGGCGCTGCAGGCGAGGAACGAAACCTGCGCCTGGAGTTGCGCCTGCTCGCCGATGTCGGCCTGCTGGGTCTGCCTAATGCGGGAAAAAGCACCCTCATCCGCGCTGTCAGTGCTGCCCGCCCCAAAGTGGCGGACTACCCTTTCACCACCCTGTATCCCAATCTCGGCGTCGTCCGCGTCGCCACCCACGAGTCTTTTGTACTCGCCGATATTCCCGGCCTTATTCCGGGCGCTTCCGAAGGCGCCGGGCTGGGCACCCGCTTTCTCAAGCACCTCAGCCGTACCCGCCTGCTCCTCCATTTGGTGGACATGGCCCCCGTCGACGAGAGCGATCCGGCAGCCAATATCCGTGCGCTGGAAGCGGAGTTGGCCGCCTATAGTCCGGCCTTGGCCGAGCGGCCGCGCTGGTTGGTGGTCAACAAGTCTGATCTCTTTCCGGAGGAGGAGGCGGAAGCACGTTTTCAGCAGATTCGCGAAGCGCTGCAATGGCAAGGACCTGCCTTTCTGATCTCGGCCGCCAGTGGTGCCGGATGTGAGGCCTTGCTATATGCCATCTGGCAAGTCCTCCCCGACCTGCCCCCCGCCCCCGATCCCAAGCAGACCGAGGACTGGGGCGACGAAAGTGACGAAGACGAGGTCTTGGAAGACTGGGAAGGGGACGATCTTGACGCTGAATGGGAGGAGGAAGAGGCGTGAGCCGCGACCTGAAAACCGCACAGCGTTGGGTTATCAAAATCGGTAGCAGCCTGCTCACCAATAACGGCCAGGGGTTGGATCTCGCTGCCATCGAAGCCTGGGTCACAGAGATATTGGTACTCCGCCGTCATGGCATCGAGATAGTCCTTGTCTCCTCCGGCGCGGTTGCCGCCGGTATGGAGCGCCTCGGCTGGCAGACCCGACCTACGGCCCTGCACCAACTGCAAGCGGCTGCCAGCGTCGGCCAGGCGGCACTCATCCAGGTCTATGAAGATTTCTTGCGCCGCGGCAGTGTGCATGGCAGCCAGGTCCTGCTTACCCATGAAGATTTGCGAGATCGTCAGCGCTATCTCAATGCCCGCGCCACGCTGCGCATTCTGCTCGAGATGGGCGTCGTTCCCATCATCAATGAAAACGACGCGATTGCCAGTGCCGAGATCCGCTTTGGCGATAATGATACGCTGGCAGCCATGGTCGCCAATTTGCTGGAGGCCGACCTGCTGGTGATTCTCACTGATCAGGCGGGACTTTATGATAGAGACCCGCGCCACGATCCCCATGCTCGCCTGCTCACGGAAGTACAAGCGGGAGACCCCAAACTGCTGCGGATGGCGGGTGGGGCTGGGACAGCGCTAGGGAGCGGCGGCATGATCACTAAGGTACGGGCGGCGGGCCGCGCTGCCCAGTCAGGCGCTGCCACCCTCATCGCCCCTGGCAGTGCCGAAAACGTACTGTTACGCATCTGGGCCGGGGAGGAGGTAGGGACGTATTTTCATCCGGGCGTCGCCAAACTGGCGGCCCGCAAGCGCTGGCTGGCGGGGCAATTGCGACCGACCGGCACCCTGCATCTGGACGCTGGCGCCGCGCGAGTGCTCAGGGAAAAGGGCAGTAGTTTGCTCCCGGTCGGTATCACTGCCGCCGAGGGCGACTTTCAACGTGGCGATCTGCTCTGCTGCGTCGATCCGGAAGGCCAAGAAGTGGCCCGTGGCTTAGTGAACTTCGCCAGGCATGACGTTCTGCTTCGCCTGGGTAAGAGCAGTAAAGCGCTGAGTACCCTGTTCGGCGATGTGGATGAGATTGAGATCATCCATAGGGATAACCTGGTACTCAGCAGCGAACGCAGCTAATCCGTGCTGTGCTGCCTGGGTAAGTCATCCCGCAGTGAACAAATCCCCGCATCCTGCATACCGCGACAGGTGCCATAGAGATAGAGACTGTGATCGCTGATAAAAAAGCCCTGATTCGCGGCGATTTCCCGCTGTCGCTCTTCTAGCGCCTCATCGAAAAACTCCAACACTTTGCCGCAAGCCGTGCAGACCATGTGATCGTGGTGCCCCGTTTCGTTGAGCTCAAAGACCGCCTTGTCGCCCTCGAAGTGATGCCTACGCACCAATCCTGCCATTTCAAATTGGGTAAGCACACGATATACCGTGGCCAGACCCACCTCTTCACCAGCCTCCAGCAACTGCCGATAAATTTCTTCAGCCGTCAGATGGCGGGCTTCGCTGTCCTCGAAGAGGCGGAGTATCTTCAGTCTGGGCAGGGTCGCCTTGAGGCCAGCCCGTTTCAATTCATCGCTGTTTATCCGTTCGTCGTTCATTCGCTCGTAGCAATGGCCATACGTAATGGTTTAGGATAGTTGTACCTGACGCCTAAGACAAGGACTATGAGAAGCTTCCGCCTAATTACCCTGCTTACTTTCTGTGCCCTGTTGCTCGGCGCCTGTAGCATTTATCGCGTCGATGTACAGCAAGGCAACGTCATCACCGCCAAAGAACTGGCCGAACTGCACCCTGGTATGGATGAACTGCAGGTACGTGCCATTCTCGGCTCACCACTCCTGCAGGATCCCTGGCATCCACATCAGTGGGTTTACGCCTACAGCTTCAAGCCTGCCTATGGCAACACAGAAGTCCGCAAGGTTCTGGTGCTTTTTGATAAGGATGAGAAACTGGTCAGCGTACAGGGAAATGTACAGAGCGCCGCCTCACCGACAGCGACCACCACCTCTTAAGCCTCCTAGCGGGATGGCGCTTCACTGTCCGGCTTCTGCACCTCTAACGCGCCCGGCTGACCATAAACAGCCCGCGCGCGCTGAGCAAAGCGTTGCACCATCGTTTCCGCCGCATGCTTGAATATCGGCTCCAGAAAGGCGCCCATCAATCGGGAAGCAAACTCGAAGCGCATGTCCAGCGTTACTCTGGTGCCTCTGGCGTCCGCCTCTAACTGCCAGAGCCCTTCCAGAAAACGGAAGGGACCATTCACCAGTCGCATCTCTGCCAGCTTGGGCCGCTGATAACGATTTTTCGTGGTGAAGGATTTGCCGAAAGCGCCGTGGGAGATGGTAATCTCGGCGACCACTTCTTCATCTTTCGACTGGATAATCCTGGTCCGTCCACACCAGGGTAAAAATTGCGGATAGGCACGAATATCCTCTATCAGGGCAAAAATTTGCGCAGCGCTGTAAGGCAGCACGGCGGTTTTGCAAATATGATGCATGAAACCCTCTCAATAACGGCGCTGACCCAGTGCATGCGCCTGCACCCAACGATCCAGTTGTGCCCAAAACCATTCGATGATTCGTCGCCAACGGGGGCGCCTGCGCCAAGGCTCCGGGTCGATTTCCCGCGCTTGGGCGAACTCGCGTAAAAACAAGGTGCGCAGCAAAAGCGCGGCAAGCGGAGCGCGTAATTCCAAGTTGAGTTCATGATTAAACCACAAACTCAGAAAATCAAGATTAGCGGAGCCGATAGACGCCCAGGAACCATCCACCAGCAGATATTTCGCATGCAGAAAGGCGCCTTCATATTCGTAAACATGCACACCCCTGCGCATCAGCTTTTGATAATACGCCTGAATTCCGAATCGCAAAAGTGGATGGTCGGTGATCCGGCCAGCCAGCAGGAGCCGGACATCCACACCGCGCTGCACGGCACGGTAGATGGCACGCAGGATGATCGGATCTGGATTAAAGTAAGGGGTGGCAATCCAGATACTCTGACGTGCGGCATGGATGGCAGCGAGCAGACGGCGGCGCACGGCGAGACTTCCCGGCGGTGCGCCCTCTAAAAACCGGCCGTGCCCCCACCACCACAGGGTATCGGGTTGAAAGAACGCCGCCATGCCCAATCGCGGAAGCGACTCCGGGCGGTGACGAAAAAAAATCTGGCGGCCCTGTTCTGCTAAATTGCCGCGACAGGCAAAGAGCATCTCACGATAGGGCATGGTGCCCGGCGCGCCCGTGAGCCAGTCATCAGCGATCGCAAAACCGCCGACTGCGGCCCACTGGCCATCCACCACGACGACACGGCGATGGCTGCGTCGTAGCCTTTTTTCTAACCCCTTGAGTTGCAGATGATGATACCAGTGTAAATGAGCACCAGCGGCACGCAACTCCGCCGCCCAGCCACTCGGGAAACCGCGGCTGCCCAAGGCATCCAGGGTGATATAGACCTGGACTCCCGCCACCGCCTTATCACAGAGGATACGCAAGACACGCTCAGGCCAATCGCCTTCGGCAAAAATATAGTTCTCAAAGAGAATCTCGGCCTGCGCATCAAGCAGGCACAGCTCCAGCCATTCGATGATAGCCGGCATCTCGCTCAGCAGCACAGCTTCGGGAATGGGCTCCCAATGCCTTTGGCGATGCGGCGCGAAATGTTTTGGCAACGGGTTCGACAAATTTTCAAGGTCCGTAGTGATACACGCCGTTCACCTTCCACAGGAATACCGGCAAAGTCAATGCCACCTTTCTGCCCTGCCGTCTTTTCCCGTACAATACCGACTGACCGGCACGGGAGTAGCAGGATGAGCAGCACCATCGCCCTCAATCGCGAGGCGAAACACGAATACTTTATCGAAGAGCGCTTTGAGGCTGGCATGGTCTTACAGGGCTGGGAGGTGAAGTCGCTGCGCGCGGGTCGTCTCAATCTCAGAGACAGCTACATCGTCGTCAAAAACGCAGAGTTGTGGCTGCTCGGCGCGCACATCAGCCCGCTCCTCACCGCCAGCACCCATATAAACCCAGATCCAACACGCACCCGCAAGCTGCTGATGCATCGGGAACAGATCAATCGCATGATCGGCAGCGTTGAGCGCAAGGGTTTTACCATCGTTCCCCTGGCCATGTACTGGAAACAGGGCCGCGCCAAGGTAGAAATCGCGCTGGTGAAAGGCAAACAGGAGCACGACAAGCGCGCCACGACCAAAGAACGGGAGTGGCAGCGGGACAAGGCGCGCATTATGAAGGGTGGGGCGCGGGATGCCTGAACAGCGTCGGGGGACTTTTCTCTTTCAGTCGCTGATTCTTTTCCTTTTTGCCTTCTGGCTTTTGGCCTTTCACACCGGGGGAGCCAGCCTCTGGGACATTGATGAGCCCAATAATGCCCAGGCCCTGAAAGAAATGATGGTGCACCACAATTTGGTGGTGCCCACTTTCGACGAAGCACTACGTCCCGACAAGCCTATCCTCAACTACTGGCTGATGTGGACCGGGGTACACCTGCTGGGGATGAACAGTTGGGGCCTGCGCATTGGATCGGTAGCTATGGGTGCATTATTGGTACTCTATCTGGCCCTGGCCTTACGTCGCCTCTATGGGGAGCAGACTGCCTTGCTGGCGGGATTGCTGACCGCCACAACCCTGCATAGTCAGATTATCTTCCGGGCCGCTGTACCTGACCCTCTGCTGATTCTTTTCGTTGCGATCGCTCTGATTTCCTATCTGCGTGGTTATCTCTACCCGGAGGAAGGGCGCCGCAGTGTTCTGATCGCCTATGGTGCGATGGGGTTGGCGACCCTGGCTAAAGGCCCTATCGGCTTCCTCCTGCCCGGACTTATCATTGTGATCTTTCTGCTGCTGCGCCGCGACTTGGCAAGCCTCTGGCGCCGAGGACAACCGGTTTTAGGAATTCCTCTCTTCCTCGTCATCACCTTGCCCTGGTACCTGGCCGTAGGCATGGAGACCCACTGGGCCTGGGACCGGTCATTCTTTTATCAGCAGAACGTCTATCGCTACACCGCCGCCATGCAAGGGCATCGCGGCCCGGTCTATTACTATCTTTTCACTATCGCACTGGCGCTGCTGCCCTGGACGATTTTTCTGCCACAGACCTTCGCGGATCTCTGGCAGAGACGGGCCGCACTACTGCAAAAAGCGCCCGCCGATGCATTCATGCTGGTCTGGGCGATTACCTGGGTCGCTTTTTTCAGCCTCGGCGCCACCAAACTCCCCAACTACGTCTGGGAGGCCTATCCCGCCCTCTTTGTCCTCGTCGCAGCGCGCCTTTATACGGCCTTGAACGAGACAAAACCCCTCAATCGCCGCGGTGTAATCGTATCCCTCGTGGCACTATTGCTGGTGGGCCTCACTCTGGCAGCGCTGGGGACATGGCTGGTACCGGAGCAAATCCCGCCCCTGGGTGATGTGGCCTATCTGGGCTTTCCCTATATCGCTGCGGCGTTGCTCGCTCTTTTCTTCGCCTGGCGCTGCCTGCTGCTGCCGGTCGTCAGCAGTCTGGGGGCAGGCGCGGTGGCCCTCACCGCTTGTCTGATGCTCCTCGCCGTGCCCGCCCTGGATGCCCTCAAACCTTCCGTGACCATGGGCCGCATAATCCGCGCCAGCGAGGGCACACAGCCTTACGCAATTGCCACTTGGCAATGGTTTGAACCCAGCTTCCTCTTTTATGGTGGGCGTGGTGCCATGCGTGTGCATCAGTTGAAAAGCCTGCGAGAGATCCAGCGTATCGTTGCCGATGGCCAGGGCACCGCCTATCTCGCCTTGCCCACCCACGATATCCCGGCCGCGCGGACACAATTATCCAGGGCGCTGCATGTTCAGGAACTCTACTCGGGTTATGAGCTCTATAGCCGGGAATATATCGCCCTATTACGCATTCAGTCTCCCGCGCATCTGGAGAAAAAGGGATCATGATGACTGTCCGCACAGCGCAAACCTTAACCCGAATCCTGGCATTCTGTGGAGCCATCCTGGCCACAACCGTGGGTATAGCTCATGCGGCAACGGCGGCCGCAGATCATGATCTCGACTACTGGCAGGCGCTGAGCCATACCCACTACGGCGAAAGAGGCAGCAAGGGGCCAATCGTCTATGATTTTCTTGATCCCAACTGCCCCTATTGCCACCAAATATACACTTGGCTGCAAAACCCCATTAATGGGGGACTGTTGCGGGTACGCTTTGTCGTTGTCGGCTTCTTGACGCAGAGTAGCAAGGGTAAGGCCGCCGCCATTCTTGCTGCGACCAATCCGCTGGCGGCACTTAAACAAACGGAGAATAGGTTTACCATGACCAAGGCGGGCCCCGAAGGCGGTATCAACCCCGCCAGTGCCGGGGTGACTGCAAAAATGCAGGATCGTCTGCAATTCAATAAATCCCGACTCCAGGGCAAAGAATTTCAGATGGCGGGAGCACCTGTCGTCAGCGTACCCTTTCTGGTCTATCGTAACGGCAAAACAATCCATTACATTTTTGGCTTACCCGATAACGCGCAATGGCGAGATTTACTCAACGCATCATGAATGCCAAGCATTTATCTTCACTGATCGCCGTACTGGTGGTGCTAGCCGCAATAGGCGCCTTTGCGCTGGTACTCTGGTTACAATTTGCGAGGGACTATGCGCCCTGTAGCCTCTGTGTGTATCAGCGCCTGGCCAATCTCGCTGTGCTGGTGGTCGTCGTGATGGGATTCTTCTGGACGGGCGCAACGCGGCGCGGGTTATGGATGCTGGCCAGTGCCTATGCACTGGCAGGCGCAGGACTTGCCGGGTGGCAGTGGCATCTCAGCACGGTAGCAAGCCGCACGCCGGAAACATGCACAGCCGTGAATCTCTTTCAGGGTGGGCGCAGCTTCGGGACTTTGGGCAAGGACGCCGCCTCGGCACTCTCGGGACAGGGTTCCTGTGCCGCCGCCGGGGTCCGCACCCTGGCCGGGTGGCCTGTCACCCACTGGAGCCTGGTCTTCTTCCTCGCCTGTGCCATGCTGCTCTGGCTTGCCCAATGGCTTGCAGGACGTCAAGGCAACCATTAGACCCTGGCCCTCGCCAAAACGAGGGTCCTGCTTTATTCAGCTCGGCCAATGCCAGTCGCGGCGCAGGGTTTCCAGCACCGCAATGGCCCGGCCGGTATCCGGGGCGAGCGCGCTCACATGTCCCATTTTGCGCCGCGGCCGGGCTTCATTCTTACCGTACAGATACAGCTTGAGCTGCGGATGGCGCAGTAGTGCCTCCCAGTCTGGATCGCCATTTTCCCAAAGATCGCCCAGCAGATTCATCATCACCACCGGACTGATCAGGCGGGTATCCCCGAGAGGCAGGCCGCATATGGCCCTGACCTGCTGGTCAAACTGGCTATGCACACAAGCATCTATGGTGAAATGTCCGCTGTTGTGGGGACGCGGCGCCATCTCATTCACCAACAGTTGTCCAGATCTGTCGACAAAAAACTCGACAGCCAGCACCCCCACATAATCCAATGCCCCGGCAATACGCGCCGCACTGCGCCGCGCCTGATCCTGAAGCGATTCCACAGTACCGGCGGGTACGATACTCAGATCGAGAATGCCCCGGTGATGAACATTTTCGGCCACCGGATAAAAGACCATCATACCATCGGCAGCGCGTGCCAGGATAACGGAAATCTCTTGTGCCAGGGCGATGCGTCCTTCCAGCACTGCCTCAGCCTCTCCCAGCGCCGCCCAGGCAGCGGGCAGATCCGCTGCGGAAGCAACCTCCACCTGCCCCTTCCCGTCATAGCCGAAACGCGCGGTCTTGAGAATGGCCGGGAAGGGTACGGTAGCCGCTGCACCAGCCAGATCGGCTGTGCTGCGCAGCAGCGCGAATGGCGCAATGGCCAAATCCAGGTCACGGAAGAAGGCCTTTTCCTGCGCACGGTCCTGAGCAATAGCCACCGCCCTGGCGCCTGGCCGCATGGGTATCACCTGCGCTATGCGTTCCAAGGAGTTCGGCGGAACATTCTCAAATTCTGTGGTAACCGCCGCGCAACTAACCGTCATCTCCTGTAAGGCGATGGTATCCTCATAAGCCGCACAGAGGTGCCGGTCCGCCACCACCGCGGCCGGGCAATTTGGATCTGGATCTAGCACCCAGACGCTATAGCCCATGCGCCTGGCGGCCAAGGTGAACATCTGTCCGAGCTGTCCGCCACCCAGTATCCCCAGCGTGGCGCCAGGCAAAATCAAAGAGCAACCTCCGGCAATGTCATGGCCATCACCGCCGCCTCCTGCCGCGCCCGGAAATCCCGCAAGCGCCGGGCCAGCGCCGCATCTGCACCGGCCAGCATGGCGGCGGCAAACAGACCGGCATTGGCCGCGCCCGCCGTGCCAATGGCAAAGGTCGCCACCGGCACCCCCTTAGGCATCTGCACGATGGACAGCAGGGAATCCATGCCTTGCAGATGCCTGGAGGGCACTGGCACGCCCAGCACCGGCACAATGGTCTTGGCCGCCAGCATGCCCGGCAGGTGCGCCGCGCCGCCAGCGCCAGCGATGATGCAGCGCAGCCCCCGCTGTACGGCACTAGCCGCATATTCAAAAAGAAGATCGGGCGTGCGATGTGCGGACACGACACGCTGCTCGTAGGGAATGGCCAACGCCTGCAACTGTTCTACCGCGGCGCGCATCACCTCCCAGTCGCTCTCGCTGCCCATTACCACACCCACTACCGGATGTTCCATGCCCGCCCTCCTCTCTAGGCCCCAGCACTAAACGGGTTATAATGCCTGTCATGGAAGAAGCCCTCAAGACCAGCCATCGACCTATCCGCAGCTTTGTGCTGCGTCAGGGTCGTATTACCGCTGCTCAAACACGCGCTGTCGCGGAACATTTACCGGCTTGGCGGATAGATGCCCATGCCGTCTGGCGGGATCCCTGGAATGGCCGAAGGCCGCTATTGCTGGAAATAGGCTTTGGTAACGGTGAGCATCTGGCTGCCATCGCTGCGCAACGGGCCGGTTGGGGCTGCATCGGTGCGGAGGTACACACGCCCGGCGTGGGGTCCCTGCTGCTACAACTGCGGGAGGCCGGGACCGACAATGTCCGCATTGTCCATGATGATGTCGTCACCTGGCTACGGACGCTGCCCGAAGCCCTGCTGCAGTGCATCGTCATCCAGTTTCCTGATCCCTGGCCAAAAAAACGACAGCAAAAACGCCGCCTGATCCAGCCGGATTTCGCTGCATTGCTTTGCCGCTTGCTGCAGACCGGTGGCGAACTGCAGTTGGCCACAGACTGGGCGGATTATGCCGGGCAGATGCTCACCATTCTCAATGCCACTCCAGGCCTGCAGAACACCAATCCCGACAACGGTTACGCCGCCCGCCCCAACAACCGTATCCTGACCAGATTTGAGCACCGCGGACAACGATTGGGGCATGAAGTTTATGATCTCTGCTATCGACGCGTCCCATGAGCACTAAACAACCCGACTGCTTGCAGTGCGCCATGCGCGAGCACAGCATTTTTGCCGGCTTGAGCAGCGAGGATATCTGCCAGCTCGGCATGGACGTCCACGACATCCATGTCACGGCAGGAACGACGATCTATCACGAAAGCGACCCGGCGCAGTATGCCTACACGCTCCGTCAGGGCGGCATCAAGCTGGTGAAGAGCCTGGCCAATGGTCACGCCCAGATCGTCCGCTTGCTTCACCGCGGCGATCTTTTCGGCTTTGAAGGATTACGCAGTGACCAGCATCGTCACAGTGCCATTGCCCTGACCGGTACTGACCTTTGCCGCCTGGAACTGAGGGCGCTGGATGCACTTTCCCAGCGTCTCCCGGCCATGCGTGAGGCAATTTTCGCCCGCTGGCAGCAGGCCCTGCAGGAGGCCGAAGACCGCATCGTCGAACTGGGCGCAAAAAAGGCTGATGCCCGGCTGGCCACTTTCCTCTGTCAATGGTGCATCGCCTATCGGCAACAACGTGCGGCACCCTTCCCCCTCACCCGTCGGGACCTGGGGGAATTCCTCGGACTTTCTACAGAGCACGTCAGTCGCATTATGGCGGACTTTAAACGCCAGGGACTGCTCCATGAACACAAGGGGCAAATTGAGATTCCCGAACCCCAGAAACTGCTCCGGCACGCCTGTAGTGACGACACCAGCGCCTGACCCCCGCATCCTAGTAGTTAACAAAATTGATCAACTTTGATAATTGTCAATGCAGACACTCTTTCTACGCCTTATGGTGGGGATATGGGCGCCTCAGAACACAGGATGGTGCTCCAACACCATTGCCGACAAGGGGTGATATCATGCTTTTCAGACAGCTTCTTGAAACCGAAACCAGCACCTACACCTACATTTTGGGCGACCCGACCTGGCACGAGGCGGTGGTTATTGACCCTGTGCTGGAAACCGTCGATGAGGTACTGCGCGCACTCGATCGGGAGTCCATGCGGCTTGCGTATGTGCTCGATACCCATGTCCATGCCGATCACGTTACCGGCGCCAGCGCACTGCGTGCGCGCACTGGTGCGCAGGTCGTGATCAGCCGCGGGACCGCCGCGCCCTGTGCAGACGTACTGGTGGATGATGATGATTTTATCGTACTAGGTGATGACGTCATTCGGGTCATTACCACGCCTGGCCACACCCCGGGCTGCATTAGCTACCGTTGGCGCGACCGGGTTTTCACGGGCGACGCGCTATTGATCGGGGGCTGTGGCCGCACGGATTTCCAGGGTGGCGATGCGGGGACGCTCTATGACAGCATCACCGGGAAGATCTTCACACTGCCCGACGAGACTCTGGTCTATCCGGGCCACGACTACACAGGTCGCCACGTCAGTTGTATCGGCGAAGAAAAGCGTATGAACAGGCGCTTGGTGGGTAAAAGCCGGGAGGAGTTCATCGCCATCATGGCGGAACTTAAATTGTCAGAACCGGAGAAAATTCATGTCGCGGTGCCCGCCAACCAGCGCTGTGGAGTGCTCAGTGTATGAGGAGTACTTTAAAGATGAGCAAACAAAATTCCTTGCAAGGGGTGTCGACAGGCATGAGACGTGGTGGTAGTGGTGGTGGTGGAGGTCAGGAACGCGGTCAGGGTGGCATCCGCTTCGGAAATGCGCCGAGTATGCGTCCTGCGGGCATGAGTCTGGCCGACGAGGAGGCCATGGAAGAGCGGGTGCTGGCGGGCAGCGGAAATACGGATAAAAGAGTCCGTCATCAGCACGATCAGGAGGTATTTCATGCCCTGCTTCGCCATCACGACCAGATTCAACGTGAATTGACCCAGATTCCCGATGGCATACGTTCGCTGACCACTTCCGCCAACCCGGAGATTGTCCGCCTGCTGCATGACCATGTTCCCGCCATGCACCACCGGCTGGAAGAAAACTTTGGATTGCGCTTCTGGGATCCGGCCTTTCCGGAAATTTTCGCGCAACGGGAAAAAGTGCGGATGGTAGTGACCCTGGTACCCACTGGTGTCCTCGTGGAAGAGACCAGTGATGATCCTAATGCAGTGACCCTCATCCAGGCCCACGGCGCCGTCGTTAGCCTCTTTGTGCGGCGCGGCTTTGCCCAGGCGCAGGAGTCCAGCCCCCTGCCGGACAATTATCAGCGCGTTCTGGGTGCCTGAGCGATCTATTCTACGGCATAATGGGTGCTCGGGTTACCGGGCGCTTTAGTACGCTGCTGAGATATACTGAGAAGGTGAGGTCGGGCCGCGGCCTCCTTCCAGGCTTTTCGACTCTGAGGAATAGCACATGACCCAAGTGACCATTATCGGTGCGGGATTCGGTGGTCTGACAGCCGTCCGCCATCTGCGCCGCCAGATGCCTGATGCGGAAATCACCGTTATCGCACCCAAGGCTGAATTTATTTACTACCCCAGCTTGATTTGGATTCCCACAGGGCTGCGGCAGGGCGAAAACCTGCGGATTCCGCTGGACAATTTCTTTCGGCGTCGGCGGGTGCAACTCCATCGAGGCCGCGTCACCGGCCTGCGCGACGGCGGCCGTACGGTCATCACTGATCAGGGCGAAGTCCGGAATGACGCACTCATCATCGCCAGCGGTGGGCGGGGGCTCCGCAAACTGCCGGGTATCGAGTACAGTTTCGCCATCTGTGACGGCATTGATGCGGCTGAAAATATCCGCGATCGCCTGGCCCTGATGAACAAAGGCACTATTGCCTTCGGCTTTGCGGGAAATCCTCTGGAACCCACCGCCGTGCGCGGTGGCCCGGTGTTTGAACTGCTTTTCGGGATCGACACCCATCTGCGACGCATCGGCAAACGTGAGCAGATCGAACTGGTGTTTTTTAACCCGATGAAGGAGCCGGGCAACCGCCTGGGTCCCAAGGCGGTTGAGGGATTGCTCGCGGAGATGGAGCGACGTGGCATTCGCGCCCATCTCGGCCATAAAATCAGCGGCTTCGCGGCCGACAAGGTGATGACTGAGGGCGGGGACATTCCTGCTGATCTGATTCTCTTCATGCCCGGCATGACCGGCCCGGACTGGGCAGCCGACAGCGGCATGCCCCTCTCTGCCGGCGGCTTTTTTCGGTCTGATCTGCACTGCGCCGCTCCAGGCCATCCAGGTGTCTTCATCATCGGTGATGGGGGTTCCTACGCGGGAAGCCCGGACTGGCTACCCAAGCAGGGCCATACGGCGGACCTGCAGGCCGAGACCGCCGTGCATAATCTGCTCCTGCACCTGCAAGGGAAGGCCGCAGACAAGACTTTCCGCAGCGAACTGGTCTGCATCGTCGATGCCCTGGACAGCGGTATCATGGTTTATCGCAGCCCGAAACAGGCCAGCGTCTTAGCCAATCCGCTCTGGCATGCGGCCAAGGTCGCCTTTGAATGGCGCTATCTGCTGCATTATCGCTGATCGTGTCCAAGCTCAGGATCGCGGCCACAAGGTCGGCGCACAGGGGTGATCAACCCTGTTCCTCAAACGAGGATACGCTGTGCGCTCACTGTTCCTCTCCAGGCGTACCGTAATGCCGTCCCTTCCATGCGCCGCCCCGGCCACCATAATGACGGCGGGCAGAATCCAGCGTCATGAGCATATAAAGCAGGGCCGCAACCGGCAGGCTGAACGCCCAGAACGGGTTCAGCGTGTAAAGACGCAAAGTGGGCAGATAGGCCGTCAGCATCAGCAGGCAGGCCGACAGCGCGGGCAGCACCAGCCAGATATTTTCCGTCCAAAGGCCAAACAGCAGTCCCCCTGCCGGCCAGGCATAGAGAAAAATCATCCCTAACGTTGCCCCGAGCAGGCGCCAAGGGCTGAACCGCAGTTGCACGTAAGCGGAGCGAGCTACCATCCGCCATATTTCGCCAAGCCGCTGATAATCCCGCAGACTATGGCTCTCGGTTCCCAAACCCAGCCAGATCGCTCCATGGGGCTTCAGTAAAGCCGCTAACGTGCAGTCATCTATGCGTGCCCCGCGCATGGCAGCAAACCCGCCCGCCTTTTCGAGGGTCTCCCGACGCAGCAGCATACACCCCCCTGCCGCGCCAGCCAGCGCCCGGCGCGGGTTATTGACCCAGGGGAAGGGATACAGCATCTGGAAGAAGAAAACGAAGGGCGGAATCAGAAGACGCTCCCAAAAACTGCGACAGGAGAGCATTACCATCAGAGAGACCAGTGACTGATCCCGATCCTCTATCTGGGTGACGAGGCGCTGCAGGACATCCGGCCCATGCACAATATCACCGTCGGTGAACCAGAGCAGCGGCACCAGACCCGCCGCGGTCACCCCCTGGGCCATGGCCCAGACTTTACCCGCCCAGTTTTCCAGCAACGGCGCGCCGCTCAGCACCTCAAGACGGGAAGTGGCGCCCACCCGCCGCGCCGCCTCCCGTGCACGCTCTGCGGTGCCGTCCTCACTCTGGTCATCCACCACGATGACCCGCAGCACTCCGGGATAATCCTGCCTTAGCAAAGCCGTTACGCAGTCACCAATACCCTCTGCTTCATTGCGCGCAGGCACCACGGCGGTCACTTCCGGCCAGCATCGCTGCGCGCCATTTTCTCTGGGGGGAAGACGCTGATCTGCCCGCCAAAAGGCACCCCGCCCAAGGACCAGTATCAGCCAGGCTAGCAAGACTGACCACGCGGCCAGCAGAGCCCACCAGCCGCTCAAGACTGTATGCGCCACTGTCCTTCTGCAGAAGTGCTGGCACCAGGGTCTTCCAGGCCATGCCGCATGCATGCCTGCTTGATGGCAAGGCGCAGGTCATTCTGCGAATCGGCCCCGCGCAGGGCATCCTCATATTCCACCAACCCATCCATAAACAGTTGCAACAGGCTCTGATCAAAAGTCTGCATACCGACATCATTCGTCCGCGCCATGGCGTCTTTCAGCAAGCCCACTTCACCCTTGTAGATCAAATCGGCAATGGCCGGGGTATTGATCAACACCTCCATCGCGGCCACTCGCCCGCCCTGCCCCTTGATCGGTAACAGGCGTTGTGACACCACGGCACGCAAATTGAGCGACAGGTCCATCAACAACTGTTTTTTACGGTCTTCCGGGAAAAAGTTGATGATACGTTCAATGGCCTGATTCGCATTGTTCGCATGTAAGGTCGACATACACAAATGTCCGGTTTCTGCATACGCCATGGCATGATCCATGGTATCCCGACTGCGCACTTCGCCGATCAGAATAACGTCTGGCGCCTCACGCAAAGCATTCTCCAGCGCCCGCTCGTAATTCAGGGTATCTATGCCCACTTCGCGCTGATTGACGATAGACATCGCATTCTTATGAAGAAATTCGATGGGATCCTCAATCGTGAGGATGTGGCCCGCCGCATTCTGATTGCGATACTGAATCATCGACGCCAGAGAAGTACTTTTACCAGAACCAGTAGCCCCGACGAAGAGCACCAGACCCCGGGAAGTCATGGCCAAGTCTTTCAGTATAGGCGGTAGCCTGAGCTGTTCCAGGCTGGGAATTTGCGTCTTAATGGCGCGCAAGACAAAGCTCAGTTCACCGCGCTGAAAAAAACCATTGACCCGGAAACGCCCAATCCCGGGCGCGGAGATGGCCATATTAATTTCTTTCTCCTGCTGGAAGTCTTGCAAGCGCTCCATGCCCAGAATTTCTTTAGCCAGATTCAGCACCTGACCCGGCTTCAGCATCTCAGCCCCTAATGAAACCGCCCGCCCGTCAATTTTCATGACCGGCGGCGAGCCTACGGTGAGGTAAAGGTCAGAGCCGTTTTTTTCCACCATCAAGACCAGCAGATCATCTAGTACAGACATAAATTATCCTCAGGCCACATTCATAAAACTGTCTTTGTTCTGTACCCTACGCAGGGCATCTTCGCGGGTCACTTTGTGGGCACGCACCAAGTCGGCAAGACACTGGTCGAGGGTTTGCATGCCCTGATTTTGTCCGGTCTGGATCACCGAGTACATCTGCGCCACCTTATTTTCGCGAATGAGGTTACGGATAGCCGGAGTGGCAATCATAATTTCATGCGCGGCGACCCGGCCTTTGCCATCGGCCGTTTTGAGCAGGGTCTGAGAAATAACTGCACGCAGGGATTCTGACAGCATCGCGCGAACCATATCCTTTTCTCCCCCAGGGAAGGAATCGACAATACGGTCGATGGTTTTCGGCGCAGAACTGGTATGCAGCGTCGCAAACACGATATGGCCCGTTTCCGCCGCGGTCAGAGCCAGACGCATGGTCTCTAAGTCACGTAATTCGCCCACCAGAATAATATCGGGATCTTCGCGTAAAGCTGAGCGCAGGGCATTTTCAAAGGAGTGGGTGTTGGCGCCTACCTCGCGTTGGTTGATGAGACATTTCTTGGGGGTGTGTAGAAATTCGATGGGATCTTCAATGGTGATAATGTGGTCAGCGCGATTCGCATTGATATGATCCACCATCGCTGCCAGCGTCGTTGATTTACCCGACCCCGTCGGCCCGGTGACCAGCACCAGTCCGCGCGGTACGTTGATGATCTCCGTAAAAGACTTGGGTGCATTGAGTTCCTCCAGACTGAGCACCTTGGCGGGAATCGTCCGGAATGCCGCCGCGGGTCCGCGGTCCTGGTTGAAGGCGTTAACCCGAAAACGCGCCACACCCGGCAGTTCATAGGCAAAGTCGATTTCCAGATTCTCCTCATATCCCTTCCGCTGAAAATCGTTCATGATGTCGTAAATCATGCTGTGTACGGTTTTTCTGTCCTGCGCCTCCACATTGAGTGAGCGGATATCGCCGTTGATCCGCAGCATAGGTGCCAGGCCTGCCGAAATGTGCGTATCCGAAGCGTTGTTCTTCACCGCGAAGGCAAGCAGTTCTGAAATGTCCATCATGTAACTCCCGAAATAAACGGCCCGTGATTTGGGACCAAAGGCTATTGAGCGTTACTATAGTCGACCTTGACCATTTCGCCCACGTCTGCCGGAGACCGATGCCCCTCGCCGAACGCCTAGCCCATGTGCAATGTGCGATTGCCGATCATCCACCGCAATGCCTGCTCGCCGCCAGCAAGCATGTCACAGCGGAAACGCTGCGTGGCGCCTATGCGCTCGGGCTCCGTCACTTCGGTGAAAACTACCTGCAGGAAGCCCTGGACAAGCAAACGGCACTGAGAGATTTGGATGGCGTCGTCTGGCATTTCATCGGCCGCATCCAGCGTAACAAGACTGCAGCATTGGCCCGGCATTTTGACTGGGTGGAGAGTGTAGACCGCCCACTCATCGCTGAACGACTCCATGCGGCGCGCGCGGGCATGGTGGCCCCGTTAAACGTGCTTATTGAGGTTGCCATCAGTGGAGAAGGCAGCAAAGGGGGTTGCGCGCCAGAAGAAGTTCCAGTATTGGCCCTCGCTATTTCCCGATTATCCCATTTGCGACTGCGCGGCCTGATGGCCCTGGTCCACCCGCAACCGGAGCGGGCAGGCGCCGACTTCCGCCGGATGGCAGAACTTTTCCTCACGCTGCAGCAGACCCAAGTTCATGCTGATCTGGATACCCTCTCCATGGGCACTTCGGCGGATTACCTCCAAGCCCTGCAACTCGGCGCCACCGAGATCCGTCTTGGCACCATCCTTTTCGGAACACGTACTCAGGAGTCCTTATGATTACTCAGAATATTGTCTTCATTGGTGCCGGTAATATGGCAAGCGCCCTCATCGCCGGCCTACGGCACCAAGGCGTTGTGGGTGAGCAGATTCAGGTTCATGCCCCCAGCAGCGTGCGCCGTGATGCGCTTGCGGAAAAGTTCGGTATCCGTAGCCTACCGGCCGAGGCGCAGAACTTGCCGACCAACAGCGTGGTCATCTATGCCGCCAAGCCGAAGCAAATCTCGTCGGTGCTTGCGCTGTGGCGACAAGCCTTTGCCGATGCCGGGGTGCTCTTCCTCTCTGTCGCCGCTGGTATCGGCAGTGCGCGCATCGCCGCAGAACTGGATGCCGGGAGCGCCATCGTGCGAGGCATGCCCAACACCCCGGCGCAAGTCGGCGCCGGAGCGACCGCCCTTTACGCCCGCGATTCAGTGAACGCCGCGCAACGCCAGACCGCGGGTGCCATCATGTCCGCGGTGGGACAGATTTACTGGCTGAGCGATGAGTCGCTGATGGATGCCGTTACCGCACTCTCTGGAAGCGGCCCCGCCTACCTCCTGCTGTTTCTGGAGGCGCTCGAAGATGCTGCCGTGCTGCAAGGCCTGGACCGGCCCACCGCCCGTGCCCTCACCTTACAGACCGTGCTCGGGACCGCGCAAATGGCTGCTGCCAGCGTGCTAAGCCCGACCGAGTTACGCCATCAGGTCACCAGTCCGGGTGGCACCACGGCAGCGGGTTTAGCCGCCTGGGAAGAGCATCTGCGGCCACTGGCGCAGCGGGCCCTGGCAGCCGCGGCCGAGCGCAGCCGCGCTCTGGGCGGCACCAAAAAGGATGTACCATGACCGAACTGAGTATTATGGCAGCACGCCTTACCAACCTTGTCCTGACCTTACTGTTCTGGGCAATTCTCATCCGTGCCATATTGTCCTGGGTACAGCCCGATCCGCGCAACCCGGTCGTGCAGTTTCTGGATCGGCTTACCGGGCCCATTCTCTACCCTCTGCAACGGATCATTCCCCCCATCGGCGGCATTGACCTCAGCCCGCTGGCAGCCCTGTTGATTATCGAAGTGCTCAAGGGCCTGCTGGTTCATGCCATCCTCAATCTGGGCGGGTAAACCCTTTACGACGGATTGCGGCGCATGACCTCCTCAGAAACACTCCCCCCATATCTGCGCGCAGACGGTAACGACCTGTATTTGCGCGTCCACGTACAGCCGGGTGCCAAGGCCGATGTCATCAGCGGATGCCATGGCGACGCCCTCAAAATTCGGCTGCGCGCCCGGCCCGTGGACGGCGCTGCCAATACTGCCCTTTCTGTCTTCCTCTGTGCTACCCTGTGCCTCAAAGGACCGCAGATCACCTTAGTGCAGGGCGAGAGCGCGCGGGACAAAATACTACGCATTCGTGCAGCACCCGCGAGCGTTCAGATCCAACTCAAAAAATACGCCGAATCCTCCCACCCACCTGCTCTCAACAGGGAAAACTGATGAACACCAGCACAGCACCCCAGACACTTGATGCCATCCTCGTAATCTTTGCCCGCCCCTTCAATGACCTGATTTTTGAGGCGCAAAGGGTGCATCGGCTGCACTTTGATCCAAACGCCATCCAGTGCTCCACCCTCCTCTCCATCAAGACGGGTGACTGCCCTGAGGATTGCGGCTACTGCTCCCAGAGCATCCATCACCAGACGGCACTCAAGGCCGAAACGCTGATGGATCTTGAACAGGTACGTGCTGCTGCGCAGGAAGCCAAAGCCAACGGGGCCCAACGCCTGTGCATGGGGGCTGCCTGGCGCTCCCCCCACGACAAGGATATCGAAAAAGTCGCCGCCATGATCAGCGTGGTCAAAGAATATGGTCTGGAAAGCTGCGTCACTCTGGGCATGCTCAAACCGGGACAGGCGGAACGCTTACAGCATGCCGGCCTTGATTACTACAACCACAACATCGATACCTCACCAGAATTTTATGGTGAAGTCATCCACACCCGCAGTTATCAGGACCGCCTCGACACACTGGAGGCGGTGCGTGACGCCGGCATCAGGATTTGCAGCGGCGGCATCCTCGGCATGGGGGAATCCCGCCGTGACCGGGCGCGGATGCTGCAAGTGCTAGCGCAACTGCCCCAAGCCCCGGAGAGCATCCCTATCAACGCCCTGGTCCCTATCCCTGGCACCCCGCTGGAGGCTGCGGAGCCCATTGACGGGTTCGAATTCGTGCGCACCATTGCGGCCGCCCGCATCGTCTTTCCCAAGGCCTATGTGCGGTTGTCAGCAGGGCGCGAGGCCATGAGCGACGAGTTACAGGCGCTCGCCTTCCTGGCTGGTGCCAACAGTATTTTCCTTGGGGATCGCCTGCTGACGACAGGCAATGCCAGCACGGGCCACGATCAGGCGTTGTTCAACCGCTTGGGGTTGCACCCCTGTGGGAGCTGATTTTCATACTTTAAAGTGGCCGGCCCCCGGCAAATCTACCGCCGGTATGCCGTCGCTCTGATCAGGAGTGGTCGCCAAAAGACAAGGGAATGGAGTAGTTCAGCATGACCTCGTCTTCACCAGGGTCCTCCTGGGCGATATAGGCGTTGGAAATATGGGCGATTTTGAGCCCCAATCGCGATTGATCCGCAAACTGATAGGCCAGACTCAACTCCAGGCGGAACTGGAAGACACCATCCAGATATTTGCCCCGCCCCTGATTATATCCACCAACGCCGAGCACCGGCGTCAGCACCCAGTGATCCCAGGCAACATCCGAGTACAAGCCGGTGTAACCCATGAAACCGCCATTGGTATTAGCGACAATACCCCAAAGCGCACCGATACCAAACAATTTTGAAGCAGACTGGTATTCCAGATCAATTTCGGGAAGGGTTGCATTACCCCGATGTCCGGGACCGGGCTCAACACCCGCCGCATTAAAGGCACCGATGCCAGCACTAAAATAAGCAGGACCACTCTGAATTACATGCAACCCCTCACCATCCGCCTGCGCCGGACTTGCAACCAGCAGACCTAGCGCTGTCACACCCAGCACCCCCGCCCAGATCCCGTTACCCTGCTTCATGACTGCTCCTTGTAGACTTACGTCCGTTACCTTGCCGACAGGAATCGTTTGCGTTATGGTATTAACCGAACGGTCAGTATGCGTTCACTCAGCATGCGTGTCAAAAAAATCTGACAGACCTAATCCACACAGACATTACCCGCAAGACCTATTTTAAACAGGGTCTTCGCATGAGTCGACTATCAGAAACAGGTCCGGAGAGTCACCCGGCTGCTTAGATTGCAACAAGGGACATATATGCGCTGGCTTAAACGCCTTTTGGTTCTGATCATCATCGTCGTGGTTGCCTTTGGCGCCTACGCCTACTTCCAGATTGCTGATTACTACCCCAACACGGACGATGCTTATGTACATGCCCATGTCGTGAACATTGCACCGCGGGTGACGGGACATATCGTCGCTATTTATGTGCATGACAATCAGCTCGTACAGGCTGGACAGCCCTTGGTCAAAGTGGACCCGCGGGCCTATCTCTACGATGTGCAGAAAGCCGAGGCCGAGTTGATGCAGGCGGAAAGACAGACTACAGCCATTCGGGCAAATATTGCCGGAGCACAGGCCAATATCAGCGCCGACCAGGTCAATTACCAGAATGCCCGGCGCAACGCACAACGCGCGGCGGCACTGGCGGCGCAGAAATACCTATCTGTGCAACAGGCAGATAATCAACTGACTGCCGCCAAAAGTGCCGGGGCGCGCTTAGCAGCCGATCAGGCCGCCCTGGCGGAGACACAGGCGCAGCAAGTCCTCAATGGCGCCCGCATTGCCGCCGCGCAAGCGGCCCTGCGTACAGCCAAGCTCTATCTATCTGAAACCACGCTTTACGCGCCCATCACCGGGGTCGTCAGTAAAGTGGACAATATCCATGTGGGCGACGTGGCCAATATCAATCAGGACCTCTTTCCTCTGATCGGCAACGAGGAGTACTGGGTTGAGGCCAACTACAAGGAAACCGACCTCGACCGCGTGCGCCCGGGCCAGAGTGCAGAAGTCACCATTGATATGTACCCCAATCATGGCTTCAAAGGAAAGGTAGTGAGCCTAAGTGGAGGTGCTGGCAACGCCTTCTCTCTGCTGCCCCCGGAAAATGCTACGGGTAACTGGGTCAAGGTGACGCAGCGGGTACCGGTGCGTGTTCTCATCTCCAACCCGGATCCCAAGTTCCCGCTACGGATCGGTACCAGTGCGTCGGTCACGGTGGATACGGGTGGAGCGCCGGGTTGGGTCAAGGCGCTGCAGCCTATCCTCTGAAATCAGACGCCAGTCGGTCCTGCCCGTAGCGCCAGGGTTAACGGCGGCGGGGTGCCAGAGGATGATGACGCCCCCCCCCCCCC
>NZ_JAGDVS010000056.1 GCF_023255755.1 Acidithiobacillus sp.
ACCAGATGGGGCGATTCCTGCTCTGGCCGGGCCGTAACTGCTTTTTTTAGGATAAAAGACCAGGACCCGGAGGGGTTTGTGGCCGAACTCCTGAGCCATCAGGTCATACAGCTCTACGGGGTGCTCGTCTGGGATTATCCGGAGCGTCTCGTCGTCCCGCAGCAGGAGGTGACCCCGCAGCAGGTCGCTGCGGCCTTGTACCGGGGTAGCCGGGAAAAGGGCTGGAAGCAGGTCACCTTCAACGTGCAGCATACGGATACGGCCGAGGCCGTTTATACCATGGCCAAAGCGGATGGCCGTCTGGGTGCTATCACAATCCATTGCCCAGGCTGGGAATCGCCGGAAGTCAAAGCCATTACCGAAGCCTTGCAGCTGGTACACAGCTTCAACAATCCGTATCTGGTGGTGCAGGCAAACCGGAAGGGGTCACTTCCGATGGATCTGGGGCGCCTGAAAGCGGGGCCGAATGGGGAGGTTTTTCTGCGGGCGGAGGATCTGCTGGAGATGATGCGGACCCCAAAGGGGCAGAGCTGGATCAATGAACGGCTGGAGGCGCACGGTCCGCTCTGGAGGGCGTTGACCGAAGCGATGAGCGGGGCGGGCCATACACAGAAGGACGGTGCTGTGGCGTGTCCACCAGCGCCCACTGAGGACGAAGATGAATCATCGGTGCTGGAGTTCAATCCGTTCGGATGAGGTTTGCCAGCATGGGTGTTGTTGTAGCTCATGCGGGCCACAATAATATCTATTTCACGCTTATGGAGGCCATTATGGCTGCCATCTGAAGTGGGAAACAGCTCACGCTGGCTCCAATGTTGCGATGAGGAAACTAACCTAATTGCAATATTTGTGCATTAGGTTAAAATGGCGAAATGGAAAAAGGCATCCCTCACTGCAAGCTGTCCACAGTAAAGGCGTTAACCGAAGCCGGTAAGGTCAACGCTACGGCCAGCGCCTTCAATGGCGCTCGTGAATTGGGGATCCATGATCTTGCCGGGATGTGTGCCGTTGTCATGTCCCTCACGTCCGGTGATTTTTACAAGAGCATGACGACGCACGGGGATCACCGTATTTGGCAGGATGTGTACCATGCCAAGACAGATAATAGTGCCGATGTGTACCTGAAGCTGACCGTTATTGATGATGTGCTGATTGTTTCT
Organism: Acidithiobacillus sp.; assembly: GCF_023255755.1. Classification (GTDB taxonomy): domain Bacteria; phylum Pseudomonadota; class Gammaproteobacteria; order Acidithiobacillales; family Acidithiobacillaceae; genus Acidithiobacillus. The sequence goes on from NZ_JAGDVS010000056.1 coordinate 1,161, forward strand.
TTTAAGGAGTTGTGACCATGAAATGCCCATGCTGCGGCGCGGCTGAACTGATCCACGATACCCGCGATATGCCATACATATACAAGGGCGAAACCACCACTATTCCAGAGGTAACTGGTGACTTCTGCCCGGCATGTGGTGAGGTCGTCCTGAACCGCGAATATGGCGATCGTTACAGTGAGTTGATTGGGCAATTCCAGCGTCAGGTGAACTCGGCCTATGTTGATCCTCACTACATCGCTCTGGTGCGCAAGAAGCTTGATCTGGATCAACGTCAGGCCGCTGAAATCTTCGGCGGTGGAGCCAATGCCTTCTCGCGTTACGAGAACGGCAAGACCAAGCCGTCTTTGGCGTTGGTGAAGCTGCTCAAGGTGCTTGAACGGCATCCTGATTTGCTTAACGAGGTTAGAGCGGGATAGAGGCGGGGGGGGCTGTGTCTGTAAGGGCTTTAGCCCGCGCAGCCGCTTGCGGCGAAGGTGAGCAAGCCGAATCAGATAATCAGTCAGCATTCATACGTAGATTGTTGAACGACTTTCCAGACACTTTCGGGACCGGATCTAGGCACGAAAGTGTCCATAAAGGAAGTGTCGATTAAACCTTCGTTTGCGAGACGGATATGTGTTGCTGACCAAACCTGAAACCTCCGTCTGACCAATCATCTGCAGGGCATCCTTTCGTGCTTCTTAACAAATTTAATCGCTATTTTACAAGCTCCTTCAGCAAGTATATACATATCTTCAACATGTGCGCGCATACGCGGTTTTTCCATGCACGCGTCATCTCTGTAATATTTAGGAGACGACTTGGCCTCACAGGTGAATGCTATGGAAATCTATTGCCGTAGTGCAGGGGTCGCTGTGGACGAATGGGTCCAGGAAATCGGTGGCGGCATGAACTTTAAACGCAAGCATTTTCTGAGCATTTTAGATCGCATGCAACGCGGAGAGATCGAAAAGCTGCTGGTTGCGCATAAAGATCGATTGGTGCGTTTCGGGTACGACCTTATTGCTCATATTGCCGCTGAAAATGGCTGCGAGATCGTGGTCGTTAACCAAAATTCTCTGTCGCCGCAGCAGGAAATGGTCGAGGACTTGCTATCCATAGTTCACACCTTCAGTTGCCGGTTGTATGGAATGCGGAAATACAAGAAACAATTGCGCGAAGATTACCCGGAATACAAAGTGAAAGAGCCAAAGGACATTTTGCAATGACTACCGTAACACGCACTTTACAGGCTGATGTTCCCGATGCCTTGCGCTCGATCTGCAGGGCCATGGGCACTGTGCGGGCCGATATTTGGCGGCGTTATGGGGCATTGGGGACCGTGGGCAAGTCAGCCAATGAGGTTCGCAAGGAAATATCGGCGGCGCGTTTGTACGTGGACCTTCCGGTGGACGGCACCATCCGCAACGAAACCACCAAGGATATTGTGAACGACATACTGCTATACAAGGCGGCGGCCATGCAGAGGGTGCGGAAAGCGATTGCTGCTCGTGCCGATGAGGAATCTGAACGCAAACGCCTATACACACTGCTTCGCAAGGATCAGTGGCTCACCGACAACTTTCTGCACCGTCAAATGCGTAAGCATTTCCGTCATGGCAAATCGCGCGTTGCTAATCAGTTCGTGGTTCGCTCGGACAAGTACGCCACGGAAGTGGTGGACGGGCACTTGACCATCGTGATTCATATCGCCGCGAAATATGGCGCACCGATCCGATTGACCACCACCTCCAGCGGCAAGAATGTAAGCCTCTCCGGCAGCAACCTTCGTGTCGTGGTCAAGGCTGGATTTACAGAAATCCACTACGCCGCCACCAAAAGTAGTGGACGGCCTTGCGGTGACCAAATGATGGGTATCGACAAAGGATACACGGAAGCATTTACAGATTCAGATGGCGCGGCGCATGGTAAAACCTTCGGCGCGGTGCTGACGGAATATAGCGACAAAGCATCGGCGACGGGAAAGGCGCGGAACAAACTCTATGCACTGGAGAAGAAGCATCGGGAAGCGGGGCGTATCGCTAAAGCGGACCATATCAAACTCTGCAATCTCGGACGCATCAAGATTGATAACCGCAAGGAATATGCCCACAAGCGGCTACGAACCATCGCTTACCAATCAGCACACACGATTGTGGACAAAGCGGCAGTGGTGGTTTCGGAAGATTTAACAGCTCCCATCGCTAAAAAACAGGTATGGAAGCGGTACAACAGACGTATGAGTGCATGGGCCAAAGGCGTGCTCGCCGAAGCTCTGGACTCCGTATGTACGCAGCGACAGGCAGATCACCGCCTGGTGAATGCAGCCTATACATCGCAAATGGACTCTGTTACGGGCTTGCTGGAAGGCAAGCGCGTGGCGGATAAATTTTACCGTATCAACGGGGATGCGCTCCAGGCTGACCACAATGCTGCGTTGAACGTGCTGGCAAGGTATGAAGATACCGAGATAACTCGGTTCACTCCCTACAAGGAAGTCCGACGTATTCTTCTGTCACGTTCTCCGGCGCAACTGAGCGTCAAGGGGCACGAGTTGCAGGTGATGTCTACCTATCAACCGTGTGCGGATAAATCCTCTGTACAGATTCGTACAGGTTTATAGGAGCAGTAACTGACATGACTGAACAACAACTGACCACTTTCGACCCCGCCGAAGGGCTAACTTCTGACGAAGCCATTGCGGTCTTCATGGCCGACGCGTTCGAGTCTGGCGACGCTGGCTATATCGCTCATGCCCTGGGTGTTGTCGCTCGCGCCAAGGGCATGGCCCAGATCGCCGGGCAAACCGGACTTTCCCGCGAACAGCTCTACCGTTCGTTCAGCGAGCGCGGCAACCCGACGCTCAAGACCACGCTCGCGGTCATGAAAGCTCTGGGAATCGAGTTGACGGCCAAAGGGCGGGCGGCGTAAAGGGGAGTAGTATTGACAAAGCTGCCCGGCAATGGCCTTTCCTTCCCCCAGAGCCATATGCGTCGCCGCATCCGGGAAACGCGTTGTGATTTTGCATGCTTTCGTCAAAAAGACGCAGAAAACGCCTAAGCAGATTCAGGCTCGATCAAATCCACTAACTGAAACCCGACCTATATGGACCGGTCTGTATACTGGTCTATGTAGGTCAAAAGGAGCTGCTCATGAATATCGAAGTTGGGTCATACGAAGCCAAGACGAAGCTGCCGGAGTTGCTGCGCGGTATCCAAGCGGGCAATCGCTACACCATCACCTTGCGGGGCGAGGCCGTGGCCGATCTTGTACCCGCTGAAGGCAACAAGCACTCGGATGCCATGGCAGCCGTCGATGAAATGTTGTCCTTCATGCAGGCTCGTCAGCCTGTGGACGGTGTTGATCTCAAGGCGCTTATTAACGAAGGTCGGGCATGAATTTTGTCTTGGATGCTTCTGTTGCGTTGCTCTGGCTGGTGCCCGAAACCAATCCGGCAGGTGTGGATTATGCCAGTGCGACCCTGAAGGCGCTTAGGGAATCTCAAGCCGTTGTGCCGTCCCTGTTCGCGCTGGAGGTCGCCAACGTTGCAGCCAAGGTGGAGTCCAAGGGTGTTGTGACTGAAGCGGACGTACAACGATTCATCGCCCTCCTTGGGCGACTCAACATCGTGACCGATCAGGCAACATCGGCACACGCCCTGGGAGACACCTTGAACCTCGCCCGGCGCTATAAACTGTCAGCCTATGATGCTGCTTATTTGGAGCTATCGCTGCGCACGGGCCTGCCGCTGGCAACACTGGCTGCCGATCTGGCGAAGGCAGCCACAACCGCGGGCGTTCCGATTTTCGGTACGCATTGATCGAAATACGCGTCAAACCTCGTCCTTCAGGGC
>NZ_JAGDVS010000048.1 GCF_023255755.1 Acidithiobacillus sp.
GGGCCTTGCAGCGCGGCTCGCGCAGTGGCCGGGTGGCGCGGCAGTTTGCCCGTCACTGGGCCGGGTCCAGGGCGCTGGCGGCACGATAGCAGCTTACCCATCCGATCGTGCGCCGAGTTCGCATAACCTGTCCGGCGCTCGCAGGATCAAAGAGTATTTTGCCGACGTTTACCGAACATAGAAAGATAGACGAGTTATTGAACAGTTTTGCCCTCCAGAATCGGGACCAAAAGTGTCCATAAATGGGGTGTTCAACAAACCTTCGTTTGCGAGACACTTATAGGGATCCAGAAAACACTATTACTGATCAATTAGTCAGTAGGTGTTTCTTGAGAGCCATGTTTGCGTGCCTCAGAAATCATGGCCCGAAGTTCGGCTATACTGTACGGCTCTTGGCGAAGATGGGTTATCGCATGGCAGTTCGGGCAAAGAGGCCGAAGGTCGTGAATCGGGTCCAGTTCATACTTTGTTTTTACGGATGAGATAGGTTTAATGTGATGAACATGAATGAAACCATCCGCGACAGGGCCATAGACACCAGACAGTTCGATACCGCAAGCTTGGCATATGCTTCCATAGTGGGAGATACACTTGTTTCTTGCTGTTCGATCTCGTTCATACCGATTTACAATAACCGTTACAGCGGCACCCTCAAAGTATTCTGCGTGACCTGTGCCTAGTGGCAGTTCTTCTGGGAGACTTACGCGCCACGCAGAAAGCAGTTGATATGTGGGAAGCGACGATATTAGGTGGGGAACATTTGTGCGCTTGGCGACCTTAATCCTGAGGGCTTCAAGATCGTCTTTGGAATTAATGATGACAAACCCATTCTTGTCAAACAGCGCACATGGGAAATCGGTGATCGCCCCATAAAAATTACCCCAAGAGCTATAGAGCGCTTGCTTGCAGGGAATTCCCAGCTTTTGCGAAAGTTCAGCACCCTTGCTCATGAAAGCCGCTATGATGTTACAGTCGGACGTAGACGATCTATGAAATCTCTTGCGCCAAGCCAATGTTTGTCATCTTTCGGAAGGATTGTAGGTAATGTATTGACTGGCGCCACCTCTTCTATAATGAGCCTTAATTTAACAATTATTGAGCCAATAGTGTCTTGATCAATATTCATCTTAATTATTCCGTTATTATAATCCATGGAGCAATTATAATCCGTATGTGCCAAAATTTTATTTCTCGCCTCTAATCCTGGAGAAAACATATCCTTGACCTTCAGAAGTAGCTGCTCAGCTGAAGCTCTTTGAGGAGAGCCGACAGATGTGAAGGATATTACAATTCTTTCCAGCGTGAGGTTATTTTTTTTCATGGCTCCTTTACCTTGTTCTGGCGGGTCAAGAAGCTTCGCTATCCCCATGTAGATTATATATACCAGCAAGTTTCTGGTCATATAGAAAAAATGAGGCGCGGTGGCATTAATTATCTGTTCAAGGTCGCCAGAAAACTCAGGAGTTGGTTGTTGTGAGAGGCAATCGAGCTCATACGTGTAACGCTCAAGCCATGCAATTTGATTGCATATCACATCTAGTTCTTCTGACGCAGAGAATAGCATCAACGTATCTCCAAATCACGTAAAATATTATCCGATGCAACCAATAACAGCAGCGTTGCTTGCTTCTTCATGCTTCTCTATTGATCTGCGCTTTTCTGAATTTGAACTGCTGGGTGGTGATCACTATCCTCGCCCCATTCGATGTTGTAATTTTGATAATCCTGTGGTGCATTAGCTATCTGTGATTTAATAGTTTTTTCTATAAGGATAGCCAAGTCGTGAGTTATATCTTTTATTGGCTCACCATCTATTAACACTTTCGGCGTTGGAATTAAATACATAATAACTTTTGATGTTGAATTTATCCTTATAATACGCTCGCTTTGTTTTCTGAACGTTATTGGCTTTCTTGGTTCATCTTTATTGTCCATTTAATCACCCTATATTTTCAATAAGATTCTCTGCTTTTCAAGTGCGTGTAGCGCTTCGACGACCTTAAATCCATATGTCCATAAACTAGCGCAGATTCTATTATAATAAAATATTATACCCCATACGCTTGTGAGGCTGGTGCTCCGCTCTGGGATGTGGTGATTGTTGTAATTTCTTGAAACATAGATTCTTCCTCAGGAGTGTGTGGTAGTTTATGGATTGGTGGTATCGCACTCAGGATTAGTGGATAGCAATGATCGCATGCCACTGGAAAAAAGTTAGGTTCTGTAGCTGGTATAATAAAGCCAGTAATCAGGGTTCCATACAGAAAATATCTTAGAGATGAACAATCTGCCATTATGTGCTCCAAATTATAGACAATTTGTATCAATTTGTCGCATTCGTCAGGCTGTCATCACATGGTCAAGGGGAGCATGCTTGACCTTGGGTGATCCGGCCTGGCGAGCTTGCCACAGATCATAGGCAGCTTGTTGGGCAATCCAGACGTCTGCACGGCCTCCGTGCTCGACTCTGAGCCATCCCTCAAGACGCAGAGCCATCTCCGGAGAAATGGCGGCACGCCCATTGAGTACGCGCGACAGCGTCGAGCGTGTCACCCCGAGTTGCTCCGCCGCCTCGGTTACCGTCAACCCGAGGCTAGGCAAGATATCGTCCCGCAGGATCAGTCCTAAGTGGGGTGGATTGTACATTGGGCTCATGGTCCTCGTCCGGGTTCATAGCGGAAATCGCCGTTCAACGGGCTGATTGCGGCTGGTTGATCTCCTGGCTGATGATATGCAGCATCTGGGCATGAACCCGCAGATTACCGGCGACGATGTTGCCGTTTTGCAGGTAACCCTGATCACCCTTGAAGTCGGTGGCGACACCGCCCGCCTCCTGCACCAGTAGCGCACCGGCAGCGAGATCCCAGGGCTTGAGGTTGAACTCCCAGAAGCCGTCATAGCGCCCTGCAGCGACATAGGCGAGGTCCAGCGCCGCGGAGCCGGGCCGCCGGACGCCCGCGGTCTTCAGCATGAAGGTTTTGAGGGTAGCGAGGTAAAGGTCCAGGTAGGAAAAATCCCCGTAGGGGAAACCGGTACCGAGGAGTGCCCCATCCAGGTCCTTGCGTTGGGCAATGCGCAGGCGGCGATCGTTGAGGTGTGCTCCGCTGCCCCGGCTGGCGGTAAACAGCTCGTTATGCACCGGATTATAGACTACCGCGTGCTCAAGGCGGTCGAAATGGCGGACGGCTATGGAGACACAGACTTGCGGCATGCCGTGGATGAAGTTGGTGGTGCCATCGAGGGGGTCAATGATCCACTCGAAGTCTTTATCGGAGATGCGGCTGCCTTCCTCGGCGAGGATACCGTGATCGGGGTAAGCGCGGCGGATAATCTCCACAATGGCGGCCTCGGCGCGCTGATCGACGTCGGTGACAAAGTCATTGTGCGCCTTGCTGGTGATGCTGATTTCATTGACCCGGTCGAAGCTGCGGTTGATGATATCGCCAGCTTTGCGGGCCGCACGAATGGCGGTAACGAGAATAGGATGCTGCATGGGAACCTTGTGCGAGGATGAGTCGGAATTGGGGCAGTATAGAGGAGAATGGCGGTGGCCGCACGGGCGAGGGCTGCGGGCATGATCGGGACGTCTTTGCAGGGCTTGCGTATTGTCCTCGTTGAACCCAGCCACCCCGGCAATATCGGGGCGGCGGCACGGGCCATGAAGGTGATGGGGTTGCGCCATCTGGTGCTGGTTAATCCGCGCTTTTTCCCCGATCCGGAGGCCACGGCTCTCGCCTCCGGTGCCGAAGATATTCTGGAATCGGCGCAGGTCTGTACCAATCTGGATACGGCCTTGCAGGGTTGCCACAAAGTCTATGGCACCAGCGCCCGCGACCGTCGTATCCAGTGGCCCGTCAGCAACGCACGGGAGGCGGCGGGAGAGATTCTCACGGATCTGGACACGGGGGATTGTGCTCTGCTCTTCGGCCGGGAGCGGACGGGGCTAACCAATGCGGAGATGGATCGTTGTCAGGTTCTGGTGCATATCCCCACGGCGGATGCATACCACTCCCTCAATCTGGGGCAGGCGGTGCAGGTACTCGCCTATGAGCTCCACATGGCCGCCCTGACGGCTCTGCCAGCCCAAGACGTACCCGCAGCGGATGTGCCGGAGCAGCCCGCTCCCGTCGAGGATATGGAAGGCTTTTATGGCCATTTGCAGCATGTGTTGCGCCGCAGTGGTTTTCTGCAGGAGATTCGCGCTACCCGCATGATGCGTCGCTTGCGTCGTCTCTTCGACCGCGCCAGGCCGAGCCGGAACGAGGTGAACATCCTGCGTGGTATCCTTACCGAAATCGAGCGCTGGGCGTCTAAAGTAGACAGAAAGGATCAGGATAGTCTTTAATGCGAGGCTTGGTAGTGGCCGGGGCAAATACAGGGGAGTGTGGCTATGGGTGGACGCTGGCGGAGTGACCTCGACGCAGTTTTTGCGCGCGATCCCGCGGCGCGTACCCGTCTGGAAGTGTTACTCACCTATCCCGGCGTCCACGCCCTGTTCCTGCATCGGATCGCTCATGCCCTGTGGCGTCACCGCTGGCGCCTGTTGGCGCGCAGTCTGGCGGCCTTTTCGCGTTTCTGGACAGGTATCGAGATTCATCCGGGGGCACAGATCGGTAAGGGTTTCTTCATTGATCATGGGATGGGCGTGGTGATCGGTGAGACGGCGGAGATCGGCGACAATTGTACCCTCTATCACGGCGTGACCCTGGGCGGGACCTCCTGGAAGCCGGGCAAACGCCATCCGACCTTGGGTCGTGGTGTCATCGTCGGCGCTGGTGCCAAGGTGCTGGGACCGATCGTTATCGGGGACAATGCGCGGATTGGCTCTAACGCCGTGGTGGTCAAGTCGGTGCCGGAGGGTGCTACCGTGGTGGGCATCCCTGGGCGGGTCGTCAATAAGGGTGAGCATACGGACAGCTTCGAGGCCTACGGCCTGACCGGGCAGATGCCCGATCCGGTGGCGCGGGCCGTGGAGTGCATGCTGGAGCACATGCATCGCCAGGATGCGGAGATTGCGCAACTGCGAGATGGTTTGCAGCGCCTGCAGCCGCTTGAGACCATGATGCCCGTGGAGGAGATCGTCTGTGTGCTGGATGATGAGGCGTCAGAAAGCGAGGGAACTCGTGCGGGTAATACTTGACTAATTTAGTAGAGATAGTAGGATGTCGTGCAGAGGAGCACCGGACATGAAACTGACGACAAAAGGACGCTACGCGGTGACCGCCATGTTGGATCTGGCGCTCAATCAGCGTGGTGGCGTGGTAACGGTAGCCGACATTTCGCGGCGTCAGCAGATTTCCGTGGCCTATTTGGAGCAGCTCTTTGGGCGCCTGCGTCGTTATGGTCTGGTGGAAAGTGTACGTGGTCCGGGCGGTGGTTACCGGCTGGCCATGCCGGACTCGGAGATTCCGTTGACGCGGATTGTGGAGGCTGTCAATGAGTCCATCAGTACGACCCAGTGCGGTGGTGATCCGCAGCAGGGTTGTAAGGGGGATGGGCAGCAGTGCCTTACCCACGACCTGTGGGAAGAATTGGGAGATCGTATCGCCGAGTTTCTCGGGGGAATCACCCTCGGGCAACTGGTACAGAAGCAGTTGCACAAGGAGTCGCTGCAGTCGGCACCGATCCGGATGACGGACAGGACACCACTGCGCCCGACGCATAAAACCGCTTAAGACCGTGAGGTACAGGAAATGAATCAACCCAAAATCATTGAGCTGAATAGCATGCAGCCTTTGCTGATCAATCCGGATCGTCCTATTTATCTGGACTATCAGGCGACGACTCCTGTGGACCCGCTGGTCCTGGAACAGATGCTGCCTTTTCTGACCCATGATTTTGGTAATGCGGCCAGCCGTTCCCATCCCTATGGCTGGACGGCGGAAAAAGCGGTGGAGAAAGCGCGCCAGCAGGTGGCCGATGCCATCCACGCCGACCCCCGCGAAATTGTCTGGACTTCAGGCGCGACGGAAGCGACCAATCTGGCCCTCAAGGGCGCGGCGCATTTCTACTCCGGCAAGGGCAGGCATCTCATCACCCTGCGCACCGAGCACAAGGCGACTCTGGACACCTGTCGCCAGTTGGAGCGCGAGGGTTTTGAAGTCACCTATCTGGAAGTACAGGAAGATGGTCTGGTCGACCTCCAGGCCTTTGCGGCGGCGATTCGTCCGGACACCATCATGGCTTCCGTGCTGTACGTGAACAACGAAATCGGCGTCGTCCAGCCCATAGAAGCCATCGGCAAGATACTGCGCGCCCACAAGGTATTGTTCCATGTGGATGCGGTGCAGGCGCTGGGCAAAATTCCGGTGGATGTGGAGGCCGTCCAGGCGGACATGATGAGCCTGTCCGGGCACAAGATTTACGGACCCAAGGGCATCGGTGCCCTTTACGTGCGGCGGAAGCCGAGGGTGCGGGTCGAGGCGCAGGTTCATGGCGGTGGCCACGAGCGCGGTATGCGTTCCGGGACGTTGCCTACGCACCAGATTGTCGGCATGGGTGCGGCAGCCGAATTGGCCGTGCAGTCGATGGAGAGCGATGCCAGGCGTATCCGCCAGTTGCGTGACCGTTTGCTCAAGGGCATTCAGGAACGGGTGGAAGAAACCTATATCAATGGCAATATGGAACACCGGGTGCCGCACAACCTCAATATCAGCTTTGCCTTTGTGGAAGGCGAGTCGCTGATTATGGCGCTGAAGGAAATTGCCGTATCCAGCGGATCGGCCTGTACCTCGGCCAGTCTGGAGCCCTCTTATGTGCTCCGTGCCTTGGGTAAGTCCGATGAGCTGGCGCACAGTTCCATCCGTTTCGGCATCGGTCGCTACACGACGGAAGAGGAAATTGACGCTACTATCGAACTCATTGCCGCGAAGGTGGATAAGTTACGGGAGTTGTCTCCCCTCTGGGAGATGCATCAGGAAGGTATTGATCTCAACAGTATTCAGTGGGCCGCGCACTAAGGTCCTTACAAGAGGAGAACCGTCATGGCATACAGTGAAAAAGTGATTGATCATTATGAAAATCCCCGCAACGTAGGGGCGATGGACAAGGATGACAGCGGCGTCGGCACCGGTATGGTGGGTGCACCGGCCTGCGGCGATGTGATGCGTTTGCAGATCAGGGTGAACGGGCAGGGCATTATCGAAGATGCCAAGTTCAAGACCTACGGCTGCGGTTCGGCCATTGCGTCCAGCTCGCTGGTGACGGAGTGGGTCAAGGGCAAAACCCTCGATGAAGCGATGACCATCAAGAACAGTCAGATCGCCGAAGAGCTGGAACTGCCTCCGGTCAAGATTCACTGCTCCGTGCTGGCCGAAGACGCCATCAAGGCGGCGGTGGAGGATTACCGCAAAAAGCAGGGTGACGCGCCGGTGGCGGTGCAACCGGAAATGGCCGGTGCCCAGGCGGTACACTAGGATACCGTCATGGCTTTGACCTTATCGGAAAGTGCAGCGCAGCAGGTGCGCAAGAGTATTGCCAAACGTGGCAAGGGTCTGGGTATCCGCATCGGTGTGAAAACCAGCGGCTGCTCCGGCTTGTCTTACGTTATGGAGTTTGTGGATGTCCCCAACCCAGAAGATCTGGTGTTTCCCCATGATGACGTGAGTCTTTTCGTGGACCCCAAAAGTCTCATTTATCTGGATGGCACCGAACTGGACTTCACCCGCGAAGGCCTGAACGAGGGATTCCGTTTTAATAATCCCAACGTGAAAGATGCCTGCGGCTGCGGTGAGAGCTTTACGACCTGATGGTGGATTCCTGTTTCCGGTGCGGGGCGGAGTTGGGCGCTCCGCCCGCGCTTTGTGCTTCCTGCGGGGCGGTGCAGCCCTTCCGTGCGGACCTGTCCCTGTTTGCGGTGGCGGGCCTGCCCGAAACCTATGATCTGGACGTGCAGGCACTGCGCACCCAAGTGCTTGCGCTGCAAAAAGGCCTGCATCCGGACCGCTTCGCCAACGCAGAACCGGCGGCAAGACGCTATTCCCTGGAGTGGAGCACCCGCCTCAATGAGGCCCTGGCCATATTGCGGGACCCCCTGCGGCGTGCTGATTATCTCCTGCAGCTGCAGGGCGTGGACGCGCTGGGTGAGCAGGTGAAGGTCGCTGACCCGGAACTGCTGATGACCCAGATGATCTATCGTGAGCGCCTGGAAGACCTGGTGGCGGCACGCGACTTATCGGGCATGGAGGCTTTGCGTCAGGAAGTGGATACGGCAGTGACCGGGGTGGTGCAACGTCTCAGGGGATTATTGGGTATTTTACCCTGTGCTGAGCCGGAAGCGGCGGGTGCTGCGCTGCGCGAGTTACAGTTTCTCGATAAGCTTTTCGGCGAGATAGGCCGCAGCGAAGAGTCCTTGCAGAATGCCTGAGCAGCAGAACCTCTACAATCAGGGCGATATATCATGGCGTTAATGCAAATTGCAGAACCGGGCACGGCCGCTGATCCCCATCAGCGGCGGCTGGCTATCGGCATCGACCTGGGGACCACCCACTCGCTGGTGGCCTCCGTATTGTCGGCGGTGCCCACCGTCATGCGCGATCATGAGGGTAAGTACCTGCTACCTTCGGTGGTGCGCTACCTCGGTGGTGGCGATATTCATGTTGGCTATCCCGCAGCCGCTGCCGCCGGGCAGGACCCGCACAATACCATTGCCTCGGTGAAACGCCTGATGGGGCGCGGCCATGGCGATGTGCAGACCCTCGCCGGGCACCTGCCTTATGACCTTGTTCCTGGAGAGGGTATGGTGCGCCTGCGTACGGTGGCGGGCGAAAAATCCCCCGTAGAGGTGTCTGCCGAAATATTGCGGGTGCTCAAAGAGCGGGCGGTGGAAACCCTGGGTGGCGAACCGGAGGGTGCGGTGATCACGGTACCCGCTTATTTCGACGAGGCCCAGCGTCAGGCCACCAAAGATGCGGCCCGTCTGGCGGGGCTGAATGTACTGCGCCTGCTGGCGGAGCCGACGGCGGCAGCGGTGGCCTATGGCCTGGACAAGGGCAGTGAAGGCGTTTTTGCCATCTACGACCTGGGCGGCGGAACCTTTGATATTTCCATATTGCGGCTGCAGGCGGGGGTCTTTGAGGTGCTGGCGACCGCCGGTGATTCCGCTCTGGGCGGCGACGATATGGATCATGCGCTGGCCGAATGGCTGATGCAGGAGGAGGGCGGTGATGTGTCCGATCCCTTCTGGCGGCGGCAGGTGCTGCAGCAGGCGCGTACCGCGAAAGAGGTGCTCAGTGCCGTTGACGAAACGATGATCATGCTGACACCTTCCGGTCGCGCGTCCCACGCGGTGACACTGTCGCGTAGTCGGTTGGAGTCACTGATTCAGCCGGTTATCCAGCGGTCCCTCCCGGCTTGTCGGCGGGCGCTGCGGGATGCCGGGTTAAAACTGACTGACATCGACGGCGTGGTGCTGGTGGGCGGCGCCACCCGTGTCCCCGCCGTGCGCGCGATGGTGGAGGCGTTTTTTCGGCGAGTGCCGCTGACGGATATTGATCCCGATCAAGTGGTGGCCTTGGGTGCCGCCATTCAGGCCGATGCCCTGGTGGGCAATCAGCGCGAAGATCTGCTGCTCATGGACGTGCTGCCGCTTTCCCTTGGTCTGGAAACCATGGGCGGGTTGGTGGAGAAGATTATTCCCCGCAACACCCCTATTCCGGTGGCACGGGCGCAGGAGTTCACCACCTTCAAGGATGGTCAGACAGCCATGAGCATCCACGTCTTGCAGGGTGAGCGCGACTTGGTGCAGGACTGTCGTTCACTGGCACGCTTCAGTCTACGCGGCATTCCCCCTATGGTGGCCGGTGCCGCAAGAATTCGCGTGACCTTTCAGGTGGATGCCGATGGCCTGCTGGCCGTGCGTGCAGAGGAAACCGGTACCAGGGTGTGTACGGAAGTCGTCGTTAAACCGTCTTACGGTCTGAATGATGCGGAAATCGCCAGGATGCTGCAGGACTCGTTCACCCATGGCGCCGAAGATGTGGCCAGGCGGCGCCTGTCGGAAGCGAAAGTGGAGGGCGAGCGGGTGCGCGAAGCCTTGCGCACGGCCTTGACCGCCGATGCCGACCTGCTAGATCCTGCGGAGCGGGAAATTCTGGACAAAGCCGGTGCTGCGTTGATCAACGCCTTGTCGGGTAATGACGCCGACGTTATCACTGGCGCCGCTGAAGCGGTTGAAACTGCCGCTGAACCGCTGGTACAGCGGCGTATGGACAGTGCCCTGCGCCGCGCCATCGCCGGCCGTTCTATTGACGATCTGGGAGATTGAATGACTAAAATACGCGTCTTGCCGAACCCGGAAATCTGTCCCGAGGGGGCGGTGTTCGACGCTGAGCCGGGGGAGACCATCATCGCCGCCGCCATGCGCAATGATATTCACATTGAGCATGCCTGCGAGATGTCCTGCGCCTGCACCACCTGTCATGTGATTCTGCGCGCGGGTTTTGACAGTCTCGTGGCGGCAGAAGAAAAAGAGGAGGATTTGCTCGATAAGGCCTGGGGCCTGGAGCCGACCTCCCGCCTCAGTTGCCAGGCGAAAGTGACGGATACCGAACTGGTCATCGAAATCCCCAAATACACTATCAATCTGGAAAAGGAGCGGCACTGATGCGCTGGACCGACACCATGGAGCTTGCCATTGCCCTGGATGAAGCCCACCCGGACGCCGATGTGGCCCATCTGCGTTTCACCGACCTGCATCGCTGGATATTAGAACTGCCCGATTTTGAAGGCGAACCCGAAAAGTCCAGCGAAGGCATCCTCGAAGCCATCCAGATGGCCTGGTTGGCGGAGAAGGACTGAGTCGGGCCGCGCCATGGCGGATAAAAAGGCCCTCATCGCCCTCTCGGGAGGGGTGGATTCTGCCGTAGCGGCACTGCTCATGCAGGAGCAGGGCTACGAACTCACCGGCGTGACCATGCGCCTGTGGCCCAGGAGCCGCTGCTGCGATGAAAAAGATATCGAAGACGCCGCTGAGATCTGCGCCCTGCTCGATATCCCCTACACGGTGCTGGATTATCGCGAGGCGTTCCGGCGTCAGGTGGTCGATGTGTTTGTCGCCGAATATCAGGCGGGGCGTACGCCCAATCCCTGTGCGCGCTGCAATCAGTTCCTCAAGTTTGATGCCCTCCTGGCGGAAGGCGAAAAGTTGGGCGCCACGATGCTGGCGACGGGGCACTATGCGCGCCTGGCGGAAATTTCTTCGGGCACCGCCCTGCTGCGCGGCCGTGACGAAGCCAAAGACCAATCCTATTTTCTTTTTGCCATTGGCGTGGCGCTATTGCCCCGCCTGCGTTTTCCCGTGGGTGGCATGAACAAGGATGAGGTGCGTGCCATGGCCCGCAAACACGGCCTGCCGGTGGCAGCCAAGCAGGATTCACAGGATATCTGCTTTGTCCCGGATGGCGACTACCGCCGCTTTCTGGAAGATTACGCCGGATTGGACATGGCGCAGGAAGGAGAGATGGTCGACAGCAGCGGGCAGGTTATCGGCCATCATCCGGGCACCTTGCACTTTACCGTCGGGCAGCGGCGCGGTCTGGGCGGTGGCAGCGGTCAGCCGCGCTATGTTTTGGCGCTGGACCCGGTGCAGAACCGGGTGATTGTCGGCGGTGAGGACGAGCTCTACCGCCGTGCGGCCAGCCTGGCCGAGTGCAACTGGCTGGCGGATTTGTCGCCCGGCGAAAGCCATGCTGTGACCGTAAAATTACGTTACCGCTCTCGCGCCGAGCCAGCCATGCTGCACCTGCTCCCCGATGCCAGGGCCGAACTTCGCTTCCCCGAGCCGCAACGCGCCGTCACCCCCGGTCAGGCTGCGGTCTGCTATCAGGGTGAGCGCCTGCTGGGCGGGGGCTGGATTCAGCACGCGGGATAGTCCGCGTGCGCGCCTGCATCAGGGTATACCCAATATATGCTGTATTTCCGGTAACATTTTCTGTACGCATTTTTTCCCCTCCGTTATGGCTTCACCGGCACGATAAAACTCCAGTAAGCCAATGTGGGACAGTTTTGGCGAAAGCAGGATATCCGGAGGATCTCCGGCCATGCGACTTTTGGTGATCCTGTCCTGCATAATATTGACCGAGCCGGCGATGGCATCAAACAGGCTGGGTGGTTGCTCCTCATCGCTGGTCGCTGGAAATATCGAGGCGGTATATGCCGTGACCAAATCTGATATTTTTCCGGTAACGCCGGTATCCTGTTTTTCTATTATTTTTTGGTTTTGTAGGCGTTTTCCAATAATGTCATCATTTAACGTCACTGCTATAACCATATTGGCACCAAGCGCCCGACAGGCGGAAATGGGAACGGGGTTTACCAGTCCGCCATCTATAAGCCATTTACCATTGTTTTTAACCGCTGGAAAGAGGCCGGGCACTGATATGGAAGCAAAAACGGCCTCCAGGATAGAACCTTTCGTCAACCAAATTTCTCTGCCAGTTTGCAAATCTGTTGCTACTGAGGCATATTTTTTAGCAACAATATCCTCTATTGCTGAATCATCACTTGCCACATATTTTTTGAGAAAATGATGTAGCCGTTCTTTGTTGACAAAACCATTCAGTGACATGTTGATGGCAAAGAATTTGGCGATTTCAAGTTTTGTCAGTGAGCGCACCCATTCTTCCAGCTTCTCAAGATTGTTGGAAACATAGGATGCGCCAACTAATGCGCCTATGGAGGTACCACAAATAATATCCGGTACGATTCCATGATCACTTAGCGCGGTTATCACCCCTATATGTGCCCATCCGCGGGCGGCGCCACTTCCAAGAGCTAAACCAATAGTCATCGTGATCTCGCCTCCCCTGAGTTTTTGATGTCACAAGGCCCAGACTGTACTGTAACGCGCCCGCGAAGTGCGCGATAGGGAAGAAATGCGGATGAGGTCGCCCCTTTCGCGACCGCGGGGTCCTTTCCGCTTCCCAGCCGGCGGTTTTTGTCCTAATCTGGCGAACATTCTATAAAAACAGCCGCCCCGGAGTCGCTATCCATGTCCAATCCCGAGCAGGAAGCCTGCCAGACCATCGATCAGCTTCTGGGTGCTGCGGGCTGGCATATTTGTGATGCGGATGCGGTCAATATCCGTGCAGCGCGCTAGGAAGCGTTCGTGATGGATAGCAAAGAGAAGAAAAAACTAAGCGAGTCCGACATCTGCGACCTATTCATCACGCCCGCGATCAATAAAGCTGGCTGGGAACCAATGACGCAGATTCGTCGCGAGGTGACGCTCACGCCCGGCCCGGTCGTCGTGCGCGGCAACATGTCCTCGCGCAACAAGAAGAAAAAGAAATTCGCCGACTACGTTCTGTCCTGGGAGCCGGGCGTACCCGTCGCCGTGGTTGAGGCCAAAGACAATAATCACATCGTCAGCCACGGCATCCAGCAGGCGCTCGGCTATGCGGAAATCCTCGATGTGCCGAGCGCCCTCAGTTCAAACGGCGATGCCTTTGCTTCCCATAACAAAGCTTCCGCCGCTGGCGAAAACATCGAGACAGAGTTTCCGCTCGAATCCTTCCCTACACCTCAGGACTTGTGGCAGCGCTACAAATCCTATCGCGGCATCGAAGATGAAGCAGAAAAACTGGTCGTGCAGCCTTACCACCTGGATGTGTCGGGCAAGGAGCCCCACTACTACCAGGTGGAGGCGATCAACCGTGCCGTCGAAGCCGTGGCCGGCGGCAAGAAACGCGTGCTGCTCGTCATGGCTACGGGCACCGGCAAGACCTACACGACATTTCAAATTATCTGGCGCTTGTGGAAAGCGGGTGAGGTCACGCGCATCCTGTTCCTTGCGGACCGGAACATCCTCGTCGACCAGACCCTCGTCAATGACTTCAAGCCCTTCGGCTCGGTCATGACCAAGATCAAGAACCGCAAGATCGACCCGTCATACGAAATCTATCTCGGCCTGTATCAGGCCATCACCGGCCCGGACGAAGAAGATAAGATTTTCAAACACGTCTCGCGCGATTTCTTCGACATGATCGTCATCGACGAATGCCATCGCGGCAGCGCGGCGGACGATTCCGCCTGGCGCGAAATCCTCGAATACTTCAACAACGCCGTTCAGCTCGGTCTCACCGCTACGCCCAAGGAAACCAAGTACGTCTCAAGCAGCACCTACTTTGGCGAGCCGGTTTACACCTACAGCCTCAAGCAGGGGATCGAAGATGGCTTTCTCGCGCCCTACAAGGTCGTGCGCATCGACATAGACAAGGACATCGAAGGCTGGACGCCGCCGCCAGGCATGACGGACGATCTGGGGCAGGCAATCGAGCAGCGCGAGTACAACCAGAAAGACATGGATCGCATTCTGGTGCTCAATCAGCGCACCAAGTTGGTTGCCAGGCGCATCATGAAATATCTCAATGCGACCGACCCGTTTTCCAAGACCATCGTTTTTTGCGAAGACGTCGACCACGCCGAACGCATGCGTGTGGCACTGGTGAATGCGGCAGGCCAGCTTGCGCTGGATAATCCGAAATACATCATGCGTATCACCGGCGACAGCGTCGAGGGCAAGGCCGAGTTGGACAACTTCATCGACCCGGAGAGCAAGTTCCCGGTTATCGCGACCACCTCGGAATTGCTGACCACGGGCGTCGATGCCAAAACCTGCAAGCTCATCGTGCTGGACAAGACCATCACCTCGATGACCAGCTTCAAGCAGATCATCGGGCGTGGCACCCGCATCGACGAGGAAAACAACAAGTGGTTCTTCACCATCATGGATTTCAAGAAGGCCACCGAGTTGTTCCGCGACCCGGACTTCGATGGCGAAGCCGTGGTCATCTACGAACCCGGCGATGACGACGACCCCGTGCCGCCCGATCCGGAGCCCGGCGAAGGGGACGACGAGGGCGATGGCGGTGTCGACGAAACACCCGGCGTCTACAAAGTCCGCGTCAGCGGGGTGGACGTGAATATCATCGCCGAGCGCATCGAATACATCGGGCCGGACGGCAACCTGATCACCGAGTCCTACAAGGACTTCAGCCGCAAGCAGATTCAGAACGAATTCGTTTCGCTGGATGATTTCCTCAACCGCTGGAACAGCGCCGCGAAAAAGCAGGCCCTCATCGACGAGCTGGAAGAACACGGCATCGTGCTGGACAACCTCGCCACGGAAATCGGCAAGGACTACGGCGACTTCGACCTGATCTGCCACATCGCCTGGGGCCAGCCCTCGCTCACCCGCAAGGAGCGCGTCAACAAGGTCAAGAAGCGCAACTACTTCACCAAATACGGCGAACAGGCCCGTGCCGTGCTCACCGCGCTGCTCGACAAATATGCCGACGAAGGTATCGCCACACTGGAAAGCGCCAAGGTGCTGCGCCTCGATCCTTTCAAGACCATAGGCACGCCCGTGGAAATCATCAACACCATCTTCGGCGGCAAGGAAAAGTTCGAAACCGCCATCCAGGAACTGGAACAAGAGCTGTTTAAGAAGGAAGAATCTGCATGAGTAATCCAAATGAGTAACGTCAGCGGTGTCATCAAATCCATCCAGGACATCATGCGCAAGGATGTCGGCGTCGATGGCGACGCCCAGCGCATCAGCCAACTGGTCTGGATGTTTTTCCTGAAAATCTTTGATGACCGCGAAGCCGAACTGGAGCTGCTGGAAGACGACTACAAATCCCCGCTGCCCAATCACCTGCGCTGGCGCGCCTGGGCCACCAACCCCGAAGGCATGACCGGCGACGCACTGGCCGACTTCGTCAACGTGCAACTGTTCCCCTACCTGAAGGAAAAACTGCCCACGGCAGGCGCCCAGGGCAAGCGCGCCCAGGTCGTGCGCAGCGTGTTCGAGGACGCCTACAACTACATGAAGTCCGGCACCCTGATGCGCCAGGTCATCAACAAGATTTGCGAGATCGACTTCAACAACAGCGGCGACCGCCACACCTTCGGCAGCATCTACGAACAAATCCTGCGCGACCTGCAAAGCGCCGGCAACGCGGGCGAGTTCTACACCCCGCGCGCCGTCACCCGCTTCATCGTCAACCGCGTCGATCCCAGGCTGGAAGAAACCGTGCTCGACCCCGCCTGCGGCACCGGCGGCTTTCTCACCTGCGCCATCGACCACAAACGCGAGCATTACATCAAAACCCGTGAAGACGAAGAAACGCTGGTAAACACCATTCGGGGCTTTGAAAAGAAGGCGCTGCCGCACATGCTGGCTGTCACCAACATGATCCTGCACGGCATCGACACCCCCACCCACATCAGGCACGACAACACCCTGAGCCGCCCCTACAAGGACTACGGCAACGCCGACCGCGTCAACGTAATCATCACCAACCCGCCCTTCGGCGGCATGGAAGAAGACGGCATCGAAAACAACTTCCCGGCCCACTTGCGCACCCGCGAAACGGCGGACCTGTTCATGGCCCTCGTCATCAAGCTGCTCAAGGATCAAGGCCGCGCCGCCATCGTCCTGCCCGATGGCTTCCTGTTTGGCGAAGGCATGAAGACCCGCCTCAAACAAATCCTGCTGGAAGAATGCAACCTGCACACCATCGTGCGCCTGCCCAACGGCGTGTTCGCGCCCTACACCGGCATCAAGACCAACCTGCTGTTCTTCACCAAAGGCCAGCCCTCGGAGTACGTCTGGTACTACGAGCACCCGTACCCGGAAGGCGTCAAGAGCTACAACAAGACCAAGCCCATGCGCTTCGAGGAATTCGAAACCGAAATCAACTGGTGGGGCGACGAGGCGGACGGCTTCAAGACGCGCGTGCAGACCGAGCAGGCCTGGAAAGTCCCAGTCGCCGACATCGTCGCCCGCAACTACAACCTCGACATCAAGAACCCCCACGTCGGTGAACAGATCAGCCAAGACCCGGACGAACTGCTGGCCCAATACCAGCGGCTCATGAACGAGGTCGCCGACATCCGCGGCGCGCTCAAGCGTGAACTGGCGGCAGCCCTGGGCAGGTGACCACCATGAGCGACGTTGTCATCTACGAGGCCGAGGGCGGCCAATCCCAGCTGCGGGTGCGGCTGGACCACGAAACCGTGTGGTTGACCCAAGAGCAGATGGCAAGCCTGTTCGGACGCGAACGGTCGGTGGTGACCAAACACATCCGCAATATCTTCCAGGAAGGCGAACTGGCCGAGGATTCAGTGTGTGCAAAATTTGCACTTACTGCCGCCGACGGCAAAACCTACGACACCGCCCACTACAACCTCGACGTCATCATCTCCGTCGGCTACCGGGTCAAGTCCCGCCAGGGCACCCGCTTCCGCCAGTGGGCCACGGGCGTGCTGCGCCAGCACATCGTCTCCGGCTACACGGTCAACGAACAACGGCTGCGCGAGGAGGGCGTCAAGCTGCGGGAGATGCAGCGCACCGTGGCCCTGCTGGCCCGCACCCTGACCCACCAGGAACTGGTCACCGAGGCGGGCCGGGATGTCCTGGCGGTCATCACCGACTACGCCTATGCCCTCACCCTGCTCGACCGCTACGACCACGGCACCCTGGCCATCGAAGGCACCACCGGCGAACTGCGCCAGACCATCGGCTACGAAGAAGGCATCGCCATCGTCGCCGGCATGAAGGGCCAATTCGACGGCCTGTTCGGCCTGGAAAAGGACCAGGGCTTCAAAAGCGCCCTGGCCACCATCCACCAGACCTTCGACGGCCGCGAGCTCTACCCCAGCATCGAGGAAAAAGCCGCCCACCTGCTCTACTTCATCGTCAAGAACCACGCCTTCAGCGACGGCAACAAACGCATCGCCGCCGCCCTGTTCATCGCCTTCCTGGCCCGCAACGGCATCCTCTACCGCCCCGACGGCGGCAAACGCCTGGCCGACAACGCCCTGGTGGCCCTCACCCTGCTCATCGCCGAAAGCCGCCCGGATGAGCGCGATACCATCGTCAAAGTGATCGTCAACCTCATCAACCGGAGCAACGACTGATGGCGATGGATAACCCGCGGGCGCTGCCCAGCCTCGACGTTTGGACATCGGCGCTGCTCACCAAATCCGGCGCCGGGCGCGGCGGCAACGGCAAGGTGGAGGCCTACGGCATCAAGAAACTGCGTGAGCTGATTCTGGAATTGGCGGTGCGGGGGAAGTTGGTGCCGCAAGACCCGAAGGATGAACCGGCGAGTGCGTTACTCAAACGCATACAGGCTGAAAAAGCTAGATTGATTGCGGAGGGCAAGATTAAGAAAGACAAGCCGCTACCGCAGATTAGCGAGGAAGAGAAACCTTATGCTTTGCCTCTGTGTTGGGAATGGGTGCGGCTTCCAGAAATTTATTTATCGATTTCACCAAGCGGAAGCAAGTTGCTCTCCTCTGCGATAAAGGATGCTGGAACTTTTCCGGTTGTCGATCAAGGTCAGCGTTATATCGCAGGTTATACCGATGACGCTGCATTATTGATTAACCTGCCAGGCCCAGTAATTGTGTTTGGAGATCACACAACAGAGAGAAAATACATTGATTTCGACTTCGTCGCGGGAGCTGATGGAGTAAAAATTCTCAGGCCGATTTTGCAAGATGAGCATTTTTTCTTTCGCCAGCTACAAGGTTACCGCCTTGAAGAACGAGGCTACGCAAGACACTTCAAAGTATTAAACGACAATCTGTATGCATTGCCTCCAATCGAAGAACAACACCGCATCGTCGCCAAAGTCGACGAACTCATGGCCCTGTGCGACCAACTGGAGCAACAGCAAACCGACAGCCTCGCAGCACACCAAACCCTGGTCGAAACTCTGCTCGGCACGCTCACCCGCGTCGGGTCACAACAGGAATTCAGCGCAGCCTGGGCGCGCATCGCCAGCCACTTCGACACCCTGTTCACCACCGAAGCCAGCATCGACCAACTCAAACAAACCATCCTCCAACTCGCCGTCATGGGCAAACTCGTCCCGCAAGACCCTAATGACGAACCGGTAACTGTGTTTCTTGAGAGGATAGGCAAAGAAAAGGAACGTTTGATCCGCGAAGGAAAAATAAAAAAAGACAAACCATTGCTGGGTCTTGCCAATGGAATGCCATTTGAAATCCCGGACAGTTGGAGCTGGGTTAGTTTTGAGGACGTTGTTGATATTACGAGTGGTGTCACGTTGGGCAGAAAGGTCTCTGGGAAGAGGCTTGTGACAATGCCATATTTGCGCGTCGCAAATGTGCAGCGGGGGTATTTAGATCTCGGCCAAATAAAAGAGATTGGATTGACGGAAGAGGAGCTAGACAAATATTCAGTTATGGTACGAGACCTGCTAATTACCGAAGGCGGGGATTGGGATAAAGTTGGAAGGACGGCCATTTGGAGAGATGAATTACCGCGAGTGGCGCATCAAAACCATGTTTTCAAGGCTCGTTGTTTTCTAGATGAGCAAAATGAAGTCTGGTTAGAGAAATATCTTAACTCCGAGGTCGCGCGAAACTATTTCGCAGGTTCTAGCAAACAGACAACTAATCTTGCCTCAATCAATAAGACTCAGCTTAGGAGGTGTCCTGTGGCGATACCTCCCATAAATGAACAACACCGCATCGTCGCCAAAGTCGATGAACTCATGGCGCTGTGCGACGCCCTCAAGGTGCGCCTCGCCGACGCCCAAACCACCCAACTTCACCTCGCCGACGCCATTGTCGCGCAAGCCGTCTGCTGAGTAGCAGGACATGACTCCGGCGCTGCATAAAATCTGGTGTGACGAGGACGAGCATTACCGCTACGAGCACTTTGCCGATTTCAACGAGTGGCTGGATAGCGGAGAGGGGCAGGTTGCACAGGCTGAATATGGCGTCGATGCCTTGCCCCAGCCCAGCAAGGCGCTTTTCTCGGGTGACAGAAGCAGTTATGACGAAGCATTTCAGGCGTTTCGCAAACAGTGTCGACACGAGGCGCTGGGCGAATCCTGGATTCAAGGGCAGCTTGGCGATGATCACTGGTTCCAGCGCAACGTGGATCACTTCATTCAGCTTGTTGATCTCACGTATGCGGGTGCGGTGGTGCCGTTTGTCGGGGCGGGTATCTCGGCATCGGCAGGTTTTTCAAGCTGGAAAGATCATTTGCGGCGGCAGGGCAAGACGGCACATATCGCTTTGGAACGTATTGAAGCGCTATTAGCCAGCGGCGCCTATGAAACTGTACTGGAAGAGATCGAGGCCGTCCGCGGCCGCGAGGTGTTCATCCAGGAAATTCGCGATGAGTTTTCCCGTAACCTCACCATCCCCGATGTGGTCTGGCGCATCTCCGAGCTGTTCACGGATACGGTGATTACGACCAATTACGATCGCCTGCTGGAGCAGTCTTTTGAAACCGGCGAGGCAGGCAGGGTTCAGGTGATCAATGGCCTGAATGCACTGGAGCAGCCCGATCCGAAGAAGATCACGGTCATCAAGCTGCACGGCGACATCCAGAATCCAAAACGCTGCATCCTCAGCAAGAACCAATACGACGAAGCCTACGGCAACGGCAGCCTGAATATGCACAAGCCCATACCCAAGCTGCTCGCCTACCATTACAAAAACAGCAGCTTGCTCTTTCTGGGCTGTAGCCTGAGCAATGACAGGACGGTTCAGGTGTTCAGGAAAATCAGGGAAGGCATGGGCGAAGAGGAGGAGACCAAACAGCACTTCTCCATCGAGCAGGCCCCCGAAAGCCTGGAAGAGATTGCGCAGCGCAATGCGGAACTGGCCAAGCTGGGCATCACCCCGATCTGGTTTGAAAAGGGGCGTTATGAGTTAGTCGAAAGCATACTCAGCCTTGCCAAAAATGAGCTGCGGCACTGGGGCGTCGCGCCTCAACCGCTACCGGTTGAAGAGCCGCCAATCAAACTGGATATGGACCTGAGCCATTTCCTCGGCGACTTCATCGACCTCATGCCATTGCTGCACTGGTTGCACCGGGCTGTTCCGCGGGCCGCAACAAGCCAATACCTTTCCGCCATGCAGCGCGTGTTTCATGGACATTCTTTTGCGACTCAGCAAACGGACAAAAATCTGGCGTATGCGCTGGATAACCTGCTTCGTGCTTTAGCGAATTCAGCGGAGTTTGGTGGATATGCCCATGGAAAGCTTTCAGCCGCTTTCGAGTCCATACAGCAATACCTGAACTCCATAGGCGGAGTTAATCATCTGGACGATGATTTTGAGCGGAACATTCACGAACTGTTAACCATCCCCGCTTCTCAGCTTGAAACGCTTGTGGCGAATAAAGTCGATGGGAGCTTTGATTATCACGCGATACGTTTGATTTCGGCCCTGTTGCAGCACGGGAAGAATCAGTGCATATCGCAAAAGTCATTTTGTGAATTGCCGAGCGCGGTAAACCATGAGTTTGGCGACTACATATCACTGGCGCTCTCCGCAAGTCTGGGCGTCAGCGTCCCTGATCGCCTTGATCAAATCTATACGGGTGATATTCAAAGCTTATGCGAAGACGCCTGGAACAACTTGGGTAAGCCAATTGATCTCAGGTTTTTTGATCGAGTGAAATGGCTGTTTGCACAAATTCTTCAGTAGGTATGGGAATGGCCGCTGACGCGATCCGGCCGGCCAAGCCGCCGCTGGCTTGTAGGCTTCAATCAGCCGTATGCCTACCCAGCCCCTGATTACCCGTTTTATCCGCCCACGGCGACGAAGGGCGAGAAGACCGCTTATTGGCGGCAACAAGTAGACGGATTTCAGGCGAGCGGCCTTTCCGTCAAGAATTACTGTGCGCAGGAAGGGATCGCCGTAGCCACCCTGCATTACTGGCGCAAGCGATTTGCCGATGCGGTAGAACCGCGGCCGATGGTCCAATGGGACAAACGTCCGATGAGCGGCGGAGCAAAAATAGGGTGTCACCCCCTATGCACGGCTGCGGCCTCGGCATCTGGGGATCGACACCCATGATGCCGCAGGCCTGGATCCTTAACCAACGAGGCAAGCTGCCCACCGCTACCCCACCTATTGGTAGCGCATCCGGACCAGCTTTGGTAGATGGGAAAGCGCTATTGTTCCAGGTCGCGGCGCCTTTCCAGGTACTCATCCCCCTTCCAACTTCTCCGCGAGTGTCTCGCAACACCATCGCCAGGGCGAAGGCGATGTTGCCGCTTTCTACTGCTTCGGGTTCAGCAGAAGCATGACGATCCGGTCATGAGCGACAAGGATGTCGCTTGGGCAGGGCGGAGGACGGTGGGGTTTTTGCTGGAAGGGGCTGCTAATCTGCCCAAATCAGTTATATGATCAACGTATAAGAAAAAGGAACATCCATGTTGCATTGGATCACGGACTGCCGTGCTGGTTTTGTAGCGTTACTGAATGGTCGCCTTCGTAGTGGCGATGGGTGTGTATGTGCTGCCAGTGCTGATGGTCTGGAGATCAAGACTTGAACGAAAATAGTCAGCAGATGCCCTGGTACCGTCAAGCCGTAGTGGTAATACCCAGGCATGTCTATCTCAAAAGTATCGGAACGATGCTTTTCATTAGCCTATTTTTCGGTGCTTACTTCTATTTGCTCAAAGACCCTGCCTATCCGCCAACGGTGATGCCGAGGACCCTGCTGGATCATCTGATCGGCTTTCAGCCTCTGGCGTTGCCCATATATCTGTCACTGTGGGTCTATGTCTCCCTTCCCCCAGCATTGCTAGCGACGCGGCGCGAGCTGTATGACTACGGCATGGCCATGGCCGGGACGTGCCTTGTAGGGCTGATCATCTTCTACTTCTCGCCCACGGCGGTACCCGCAAGCCATATCGACTGGGCCCATTATCCCGACGTGGATTTCCTTAAAAGCATGGATGCTTCTGGCAATGCCTGCCCTTCGCTGCATGTCGCCACCGCCGTTTTTTCGGGTATCTGGTTATATTACTTGCTACGCCGCCTTGGCGCGCCGCTTTGGATGCTCATCTTCAATTGGGTATGGTGTATCGGCATCGCATATTCCACACTTGCCCTGCGCCAGCATGTGGCTGTGGATGTGTTGGCCGGTCTAGCGCTGGGGGTGCTGGCTGCCTATCTGTCATTGCGACTGAGGTCGACCCCTTTGTCGAGATAAGCGGTGACATCGAGCGACCCTTTCTGGGTGCGGGTCGTTGCGGAGGTGCGCTGTGGTCGCCACGATCTGGAGAAATGAAGTTGGTGGCGGCTTACCGGCGCAGGAGGAAAATGCGCGCCAGAACTCGATGACCCAGGATCTCATGCAATAGTGCCATGCCGATATGGCCATACCAGTAAACCCAGACGAGGTTGGCGATGAGGCTATGTAGATCAGCGACATTGCCGACGAAAGGCGTTTCCGCACCGTTTTTTGGATATATGAAAAAAAGTACGGCGCCGGTGACCGCCATAACGGAGACGGCGAGGAATCCCAGCCCATGGACGAGCCCAGCCAGCCCCCCTTCAGGGCCTCCTTGGGGCAATTGAAGCCGCAGTATCTGATGTAACTCCACCAGGAGTTTCGCCCGCCCCTTTGCATCCCAGGGAAACAGATGGCGAAAGCCGCTGTCGTCACGGGTGAGCAGTGCGCTCCATACCCAATGGGCGATGACGACTCCAACCGCAGCCAGGCCCACCCATTCATGGAGTTCAAAAGACAGCGCCTGGGTGGATGTCAGCACCCGACCCGGCTTGGGCTGTTCCATGATCAGGCTGATAAGCAGCTGAAAACTCACGGT
This sequence comes from Acidithiobacillus sp., assembly GCF_023255755.1. GTDB lineage: Bacteria > Pseudomonadota > Gammaproteobacteria > Acidithiobacillales > Acidithiobacillaceae > Acidithiobacillus. The sequence continues at coordinate 23,616 of NZ_JAGDVS010000048.1, forward strand.
GAGCGCCATGCCCCAGTGAAGGAGGCGTGTGCCTGTATTCCAGTAGGTAACGTGCGCGGTTGAACTCCGTTCCAAAGGCTGGTCCTCTTTCGGTGTGAGTTAAGTCATAAGCACGAGTTGGCGCCCGATGTGCTGTTGCCTACCACCTAAGTTATATCGCTCCATTACAACCCCACCCTGGTCACGCCATGCGATTGTTGATCCTGGGTCAGATCATGTATATCGACGCCGATATTCTACAGGCTTTCCGGGATCGGGCATAGTCAGCAGACGGGCCGTATAACCAACATCCAATGATGACTGCGAACAATGGTTTCACTACAGGGCAAAATCCAAGGACTATGTTGTAAATGAGGATATAGACCAATGCCCTGTGCCCCGGTTACACTCTGACCATCCTCCCTCTGCCGAGAACAGACATCGCGTGTATCACGAGGAATACCACCACCATGAGAAGATCGGCTGGTTACGGGCCAGTGTGCTTGGCGCCAACGATGGCCTGCTCTCGACAGCAAGCCTGCTTGCCGGTGTCGCGGCCGGGCAGGCAAGTCATGAACAAATTTTGCTCGCTGGCGTTGCCGCGTTGGTCGCTGGCGCCTTTGCCATGGCGGCTGGTGAGTATGTATCGGTGAGTTCACAGGCCGACACCCAATTGGCCGATCTGGAAATTGAAAGACGGGAGCTGAAGAAAAACCCCGATAAAGAACTCCTCGAACTCCGCGATATTTATATGGCGCGCGGCCTTGATGAGGCACTGGCCCGGCAAGTCGCCGGCCAGCTTATGCAACATGACGCCCTCGCTGCACATGCGCATGATGAACTGGGTCTGACAAAAATGGCGGCGGCCCGGCCTGGCGAAGCAGCTTTAGCCTCAGCCGCCGCTTTCGTATGTGGCGCGCTATTCCCAGTACTGATCGCCGCCTTCGTGTCCCACAGCAGGGTGCTACTTGTCCTGTTTACGACCACCATTCTGCTGCTGGCGATCCTCGGCGCGGTTGCTGCAAAGGCCGGTGGCGCCTCCATGATGAAGGGTGCTCTCCGCGTTGTTTTCTGGGGGGTCCTCTCAATGATCGCCACCACGCTGATTGGCCACCTGCTAGGACAGGCGGGTGTCTGACCGACGTTAGGCTTTAGCATTGCTCCCAGGGTAATCCATCGAACCGCCAGCCATTCAGGCTGCTTCGGCAATGCTGATCATTCAGATCCCCTTCAAAACCATAAGCTATATTGTAAACGGCACTGAAACCATTAGCCTGTAAAAATAGTCCCGCCTCCAAAGAGCGATGGCCGCTACGGCAAATCAACAGGACCGAACGATTAAGCGATGTGGCTCGCCGCACCCGTGCCAGAAAGTCTGGGTTGATTTCCCAGTCGGGCTCGTCTCGCCAAGGAATAGATAATGCTTCCTTTGGGTGCCCGACGAAAAGAAACTCCATTTCGCTCCTGACGTCAATAAGCACTGCCTGTGGGTTTTCTTGCAGGAAGTGGAAGGCATCATGTGGTGCGAGGTGTATTACTGACTTTGTCATCTTGATCACCTAACCAGTGGCCTCAGCCCCATATCCGTCGTTTTTACCAGTCCCGGATAACCACATATTACTCTCACTGTCGGCTCCTGCGGCACTACGACACCTGCAAAATCACTACAGCTAGCAAGATCCATGCAGAAATGAGTGACAGCCCGCCGATTGGTGTGGCAGTGCCGAGCCAACCCTTGCCGGTGATCGCCAGGAGATACAGACTACCCGAAAATAACACTGTCCCGCCCACCATAAGCCAGCCTGACAATTCCATAAGGTTGGATTCCGGCAATTGCAGCGCCACCAATCCTACCAGCATCAGTCCCAGGGCGTGGTAAAGGTGGTACTGGCTACCAGTATGGTAGACGCTCATCATTTTTGGCGACAAGCGATCTTTCAGGGCATGCGCACCGATGGCCCCCAGTGCTACCGCAGCCCCCGCATTAGTTGCGCCAAGGGCAACGAACAGCTTATCGATCTGCGACATCATACATTATCTCCGCTTGAACATGGTATTCGACTCGCCATCCGTGTCTTACGATCGCTGGATGCCCTTACCCTTCCCTCTGGCGTCACTCCCACCCTGATCGATTGTGGTTACCACAACTGTAGGCAGGCGAGGATTTTTCTGCACGGGCAGCGGTTCAAAGCCGCCAAAGTTTTACACCAGATGTTCCCCAGTCAGCGCGCAAGGATGGCGAGGATCGCCGGTTTCTATTTGCAGGGTAGGGTGGACGATCTGGAAGTGCTCGCGTAATTCCTCACTGATATTATTTAGCAGCGCATCACCGGGATGGCCGTTGGGCATGACCAGATGCGCGGTCAGTGCGGTTTCGGTGGTACTCATGGCCCAGATATGCAGATCATGCACGGCCGCTACATTGGGTAAACCGAGCAGATAGGTTCGCACGGTATCGGTGTCGATGCCCTCCGGGACGCCATGCAAGGCGAGATAGGCGGAGTCGCGCAGTAAGCCCCAAGTGGCCATTACAATCAACGCGCTGATGAGTAGACTGACGGAGGAATCCAGCCAGAACCAGTGGGTGAACAGCATCACGATGCCGGCAATGACCACGCCGAATGAGATGGCAGCGTCGCTTGCCATATGTAAAAACGCCGCACGGATGTTCAGGTCGCCTTTTCGTCCTGACATGAAGAGCAGTGCCGTGCTCGTGTTAATCAGTACCCCTAAAGCTGCGACGCCAATTACGATACCGCTGGCCACCGACGCCGGATGCAGCAGGCGCCCAACGGCTTCCCAGGCGATGCCACCGGTGACCACCAGCAGGAATACGGCATTTGCTAATGCTGCGAGAATAGATGAGCTGCGTAGTCCATAGGTAAATCGCCCGGAAGGTGGACGGTTGGCCAGGGCACTCGCTGCCCAGGCCATGAGCAGCCCCAGCACGTCGCTGAGATTATGGCCGGCGTCCGCCAGTAGGGCCAGAGAATGCCCAAGCACCCCGAACACCGTTTCGGCCAATACGAAGCTCAGGTTGAGCGCTATGCCGATCGCAAAAGCACGGCCAAAGTTCGCGGGTGCGTGGGCGTGACCGTGCCCTCCTTGGCTATGCTCATGATCACGGGCGCGTTCATACACATGAGGGTGTTCCGTATGGTCAGGATGATCGTGTGCCATTCAGCACTCCTCGGCATTTTGGTCGATGATGACGCATTAAAAACCTTAGTGTCACTCCAGGGTCAAGGGCTTATAATGATCTTTTGCGGAGGATTTATGCAAATTGGCGCGTTGGGACAAGCTACCGGCGTAGACCCGGATACCATCCGTTATTATGAGCGGATAGGCCTTTTACCCGCCCCTGACCGGCGGGCGAACGGCTATCGCGTTTATGGTCCTGCCCATCTGGAGCGGCTCGCTTTTGTTCGTCACTGCCGGGATCTCGACATGCCCCTGGCGGATGTCCAGCGCCTTCTGCATCTGCTTGATCATCCTGCAGACGATTGCCGTGATGTCGATGGACTGATCGATACGCATCTCACGCAAGTGCGGGAAAGACTACAGTCATTACAAATGCTGGCGCATCAGCTTGAACAGCTGCGCGGCCGTTGCTATGGCCAGCATGCGACGTCGGAATGCGGTATTCTCCACGAGTTGATGGCCGCTGCACAAGGGGAAAGCTGCGTATGTCATGGGAACATGCCGGATCGCCAGACTGCTGACCCCGGAGATCACCGCTACGATGGGAACCTGAAAGCTTAACGCCTTGAGGGCAATCTCAAAAGTCAGCCGCAAAGACGCGCCCAACAGGATATTTAAAGCTTTTTGCAGCGCAATGGTCCTTGGGCGTCAGATTGTGCTCAAGCATATACCCGTGATTTCCGCTTAGGAGGTGTTGGATATGCCAAGCTCAGTTACTATTCATCCATCCGTCGATCATGGGGTCAAAGAGGGACCGTCCCATTTTCATGGTGGTACCTTAGGGCATTTCGAATAACAAAAATTTCACGACTTGAGAATGGAATATTCCCCTTTC
>NZ_JAGDVS010000146.1 GCF_023255755.1 Acidithiobacillus sp.
AATCGTGCTAATCAGGTTCTTTTTTGGCCATGTGCAGGACCGCATTGGCCATGTGCGGGCGATTGCTTTTACTCTGATCGCCTGGATAGGCGTGGTGGTGCTGGCCTGGGCCGCGCCGGACGAGCGCATGTTCTGGGTGGCCGCCAATCTGGCCGGGTTGTGCATGGGTGCCTCGCAGTCGGCGGGGCGGGCCATGGTGGGGCTGCTGGCGCCACCAGCGCAGCGTGCCGAGTTTTTCGGGCTGTGGGGGCTGGCGGTCAAGCTCGCGTCGATCATCGGCCCGCTGACCTACGGCGTCAGCAGTTGGCTCACCCAGGGCAATCATCGCCAGGCGCTGCTCATTACTGGCAGTTATTTCATCGCCGGCCTGTGGGCGCTGCGCGGGGTACAGGCCACGCGCGGCTATCGCGCTGCACGGCGATTTGCCCGCGCCACAAACTGAGTTATGGCGGCCTTCAGCAAGAAAGCTGAGGGTGGCCGATCAAACCATCCGGAAGCTCCAAAGACCGGGTGCGGGCATTGACCCGTCGTACAAGGTGCAAACACATGGGCGTCATCGTCGCCAAGCTGGGAGGTATAGCCGCAAAAATACGCTACAATATTGAGACATCAGGGACGCCGATCAGGGGGAGTGGGGGATGCGCGATCTGGAAGACATTATGTGGATGCAGGCCATAGACATGTTGGAACGTGCGGAACGCCTGCAGCGGCGTTTCTTTCAGCCGGCCCCGTCGGGTCGCCAGCCAGCCTGGCAGCCGCCCATGGATGTCTTTGAGAGCAGTGGTGGGCTGCAGATTGTCGTGGCCTTGCCCGGCGTTAGCCCGGAGGAAGTACAGGTAATCTTCAGCGGCAATGTCCTGATAGTGAGTGGTCAGCGTCGGCTTTCCGCAGAGCTGCAAACGGGGCATATCCATCGTCTGGAGATCCCCTACGGCGTTTTCGACCGGCGCCTGCAGATTCCTGATGGCTTGACCTTACAGGGCTGGGAAATGCGAAACGGCTGCCTCCATTTGTCCTTTCGCCAGCAGAGGGGTATGAAATGAGCAATCCGCACACGGAGGCGAGCGAAAGCAGCAAGCTGGTATTACCTGAAAATGTCCTGCCGATATTGCCCATGCGCAATATTGTCCTTTTCCCAGGGGTCGTTCTGCCCCTCGGAATTGGTCGCGCACAGTCGGTAGCGGCGGCCCAGGAGGCCATCCGCCAGGAATGTCCCATTGCCGTGCTGCTGCAAAAGGACCCCGGCAACGATGCACCCGGCCCGGATGACTTGTATCCGGTGGGTACGGTAGCCAGCATATTGCGTTATGTGACCACCGGGGATGGCGGCCACCACCTCATTGCTCAAGGAGAAGGCCGTTTCCGGGTGCGCGAATTTTTGCCGGGTTATCCCTTTCTGGCGGCCCGCATCGAGCGCCTGGAGGAGATTACAGCTACCGGTTCGGAGCTGGATGCCCGCGTCCTGCACTTGCGCCAGCAGGCCACCGAAGCCCTCGCTCTTCTGCCGCAGGTGCCTCAGGAGTTGGCCCAGGCCATCGCCCACGTGGAGCAGCCCGGGGCACTGGCGGATCTGATTGCCAACTTTCTCGATCTCAAGGCCGAGGAGCGCCAGCAGATTCTGGAAAATCTTGACGTGCGCAGCCGTCTGGAACAGATCTCGCAGTTTTTGAGCTATCGCATTGAGGTCCTGAAGCTTACCCACAAGATTGGCGAGCAGACCAAGGAGGTCATGGATCGCCGCCAGCGTGAGTATTTCCTGCGCGAGCAACTCAAGGCCATTCAGCAAGAGTTGGGGGAAGGAGAGGAGGGCAACGGTGAGATGGAGGCTCTGGGGCACGCCCTTGACGAGGCGCACTTGCCCGCCGAGGCGGAGGCGGTGGCCCGTAAGGAGTTGCGTCGCCTGCAACGGATGCCCGAAGGGGCCGGCGAGTATGGCATGGTGCGTAGTTATATCGATGCCATCCTGGCCCTCCCCTGGAGCAAGGAAACAGCGGAGCGCATCGATATCGGTGAAGCGCGAGGCATTCTCGACGAGGATCACTACGACCTCGACAAAATCAAGCGGCGCATCCTCGAGCATCTGGCGGTGCATCGCCTGAATTCCAGCGGCAAGAGCCCCATTCTCTGCTTTGTGGGGCCGCCGGGGGTGGGCAAGACCTCTCTGGGCCAGAGCATCGCCCGCGCCATGGGGCGCAAGTTTGTGCGCGTGAGCCTGGGCGGCGTCCATGACGAGGCGGAGATCCGCGGCCATCGGCGCACCTATATCGGCGCCCTGCCAGGCAATATCCTCCAGGCTCTGGGCAAGGTGGAGGTGCGCAACCCGGTGATGCTCCTGGATGAAATCGACAAGCTCGGCGCCGGTGGTTTCCACGGCGATTCTGCCGCCGCCCTGCTGGAAGTGCTGGATCCAGAGCAGAACCGCACCTTTCGCGACACCTATCTGGCCATGCCCTTTGACCTCAGCCACGTCTTTTTCATCGCCACGGCCAATATCCTGGATACCATCCCCGGTCCCCTGCGGGACCGCATGGAAATCATCGCGCTCTCGGGTTATACGGAGGAGGACAAGATGCACATCGCTTCCCGCTACCTCCTGCCCCGGCAGCGGGAAGCGGCGGGCCTGACGGCGGAGCAACTGGTGCTGGAAGAAGACACCTTGCTGGCCCTCATCCGCGGCTATACCCGCGAGGCCGGCTGCCGCAACCTGGAGCGGGAACTGGGGGCCATTTGCCGCTGGGTGGCGGTGCGCGTCGCCGAGGGCAGCAGCAGCGGGATGCAGGTTCATCCCGATGACCTGGCCACCGTTCTTGGTCCCCAGCACTTTGAAAACGAAGTCGCCTCGCGGGTGGCCCTGCCCGGCGTGGCCACTGGTCTGGCCTGGACGCCGGTGGGTGGGGATATCCTCTTCATCGAGGCCAGCAAGAGCCCCGGTAACGGCCGCCTCATCCTGACCGGCCAGCTCGGCGATGTCATGAAGGAGAGCGCCCAGGCGGCCATGAGCCTGGTCAAGGCGCGGGCGGCGGACTGGCAGATTGCCCAGGAAAGCATCGACAAGAGCGATATCCATATCCACATCCCCGCCGGTGCCATCCCCAAGGACGGCCCCAGTGCCGGCGTGACCCTTACCGTCGCGCTGATTTCCCTGCTCACCGGCCGCAAGGTGCGGCCGGATGTGGCCATGACCGGCGAGATCAGTCTGCGTGGCCTGGTTCTGCCCGTAGGCGGGATCAAGGAAAAGGTTCTGGCGGCGCTGCGTGCCGGGATTCACACGGTGCTATTGCCGGCACGCAACCGCCGGGATTACGAAGACATCCCCGAGAACGCACGGCAACAACTTACCTTCATCTGGATAGAACGGGTGGAAGATGCAGTGGCGCAGGCGCTGGAAATGGGCCTGGAAAAATAGGTGGTATCCGGGTCGTGTTACAGGTCCTGCCATCCGGATGCGGATGGTCCGGAAAGTCAGTCGGGCACAAATAAAGCGCTTGGCGGTTAAGCCAGGCGCTTGTTTTTATGGTGCCGGCAAGAGGAGTCGAACCTCCGACCTACCGATTACGAATCGAATTTAACCCCCTTTTACATCAGCAAGATGCACGTAAAAACATAATTAAAACAGCTTGTTGTAAGTATCGCCATTCCCTTATATTCCCACAGATTCCCGTCCTCAGTGTGGTGCAATTGCGGTGCAAACGACCCGCTGATTATAGGCCTTCTGATTCTACGTCAGGGGTCCAACCGCCATATCTGAGGTCCGGCGGAACGGAATGCCGCCACAGCTTGTTTTAATAAGTGGAAGCATATATGCTGTCATCCATGGTTCGGCTCGTCATTGACACGAATGTTTTTGTTGGCGCCATGCGGTCGGAAGGGGGCGCCTCTCGCGCTGTCTTGAAATACGCATTGACTGGGCGTTACGTCCCTTTGTTCGGGAATGCACTGTGGCTGGAATACGAGGCTATGCTGGGTAGGCCAATATGGACCGGGGAGACCACAGGCGACGAGCGTAAAACCATCATGGCCGCACTGGCGAAGCAGGGGAAGTGGATCTCTATCTACTACGGGTGGCGTCCGAATCTCCCGGATGAAGGGGACAATCACTTGGTCGAATTGGCCGTGGCGGGAAACGCTGAAGCCATCATCACGCACAACATCTCGGATTTGAAGGGCGGGGAGCTTGCCTGGCCGGAGTTGCGCATCCTGAAACCATCGGAATGCCTGGAGGTGTTCAAATGAGTACATTGACGATTCGACTCCCAGACGACAAGGCGGACAAAATCCGGGATATGGCCCGCATGAAGGGGATCAGCGTAAACAAGCTCTTTGACGAGTGGACGGCGCAAATGCTCACTGAAATGGATGTCGAGCGCAGGTTCCGCGTGATGGCTGCTCAGGGAGACCCGCAAGCAGCGTTACGCATTCTGGAAAAAATTGACCAAACGCATTAACACCACGCTGTAACCTGTTACGCAGTAACGAGGCGGATCGGTACAAAAAAGCTATAGCAAGACACGAGTCACTTTATCTGGCGTTCCCTCTTTACTCAATATAAAGAAGATATAGCTTATACACCGCTTAAAGGCTTTTCCCCGTGGCCGTCCCGCCGTGTGCTGATCCAAAGGGGTACTTTACCCTACCGCTTCCTCGGAATCGTGCGGCCTGAGCCATTTATGGGGAAGCGGTAACGGCCTGAGCCTGTTCTGCTGTCGTCGCCTGCCACTGCGGGCAGCCCGCACGGTTACCAGTAAATAATCCACTGGTTACCCGCTGGTTACCGTAAAAAACCAATAATAACATATATATATGTGTGTAGGTAACCAGGTAACCTAGGTAACCACCTGTTTTCCCCTATACGCGGGAATTTTTTTATAGATAACCACCACAGTCTTATCTATAAAAATTTT
>NZ_JAGDVS010000004.1:0-24445 GCF_023255755.1 Acidithiobacillus sp.
ACGCCCGCCTCTACCCATGTCGGCATTTTACTGCCGATGGCCAACACCCAGAGGCGCATCGCGGATCAGTGCCCCTCGTTTTGACCACGCATCTGCGGGAGCTCTCCCCAGAGCCGCTCCAACTGGTAAAAATCGCGCACTTCCGGGCGCATCACATGGACGACGACATCACCGAGATCTACCAGCGCCCAGTCGCCCACAGTGAGACCTTCCTTGCCTATCGGTTTTACGCCTTCTTCGCGCATGCGTGCCATCACGGCGTCGGCCAGCGCCCGCAGGTGGCGGTCGGATGTGCCGGAGGCAATGATCAGATAGTCGGTGATGTCGGTTTGTTTGCGGACATCAATGCTCTTGATGTCGAGTGCTTTATGTTCATCGAGAACGGAGATGGCCAGGTCGCGGAGGGTTTCTGCTGTCGCCAAAGTGTTATGATCCTCTGTGTTGGGTTATGGGCTATGGTAGAGCCCTTCGGCATCAATATAATCCAATACCTCGTCCGGTAACAGGAAACGCGGACTTTGATGATTGGCGAGCAGGCTGCGGATACTGGTAGCGGAGATCTCCAGCGCGGTGACCGTGTGAAACAAAATACGCCCGGCCGATGTCTGGCGCAGGATACCGATATCTTCACAACGGCGCTGATAAAGGGCCTGGCGCAGGGCTTCCGGTAATTCGGCGGCAGGCCAGCCGGGGCGCCCGGTAACAATGAGGTGGGTGAGGTCCAGAATACGCTGCCAGTGGTGCCAGGTGTCGAAGCGCAGAAAGGCATCCATGCCGATGACCATGGCGAGTACCGCATCCGGGCGTTGCCGGCGCAGGGCAGTGAGGGTGTCGACGGTGTAGGACGGTCCTTCCCGCTCCACCTCCAAGGAGCTGACCGTGAAGTGCGGATGGTGGGCGACGGCGATGCGGGTCATGACCAGACGATGGCGGGCATCAGCCCAGGGGCTTTGGCGGTGGGGCGGGTGCCCGGCCGGGATCAGCATCACCTGTGCAACGCCGAGGGCCTGCCGCACCTCTTCCACGGCGCGCAGGTGCCCGTAATGGATGGGGTCGAAGGTGCCGCCGAGGATGACCAGATCATCATGTGTGGAACTGTGCATAAGCGGAATATAACCAAGGGCTGCCTGTGGGGGAAGTCGCCCGGTATTGAAGTGGGCCAGTCTTGCGGAGATCAGGGTGTGCAGCCATCCGCGCTCACATTGCCAGCGAGCGAGCTGATCAGCGCGGGCAGCGCATGCATGGCGATGCCATGTTCCAGGGTCATCTGCGGGCCAGTTTTATCCTTTGTTGCGTTGGCGTCAGATGAATTCTTCTGACAGAAAAGCAGGGTTGGTGTCGCTTCTTCGCCGCTGGCCTGAAGCAACGCGGTGTTGGTGTTGATGGCCGCTATGTCCTTTGGGGGGAGATCCGCTAAGGGCTGGATGCCGCCTTCCTCGGTATTCTCGTTAAATCCCTTCTCGTTATTCGCCCAGGCGGCTGCCGGGTCTTTGGCGGCGAGAATCGTGGCCGCCTTGGCGACGCTGGAGTCTTTCAGAAAGCCGACCGGGATTAACTTTACCCGGAGCTGACCGTCGGCGACGGGTTCTTGTAACGCTTTCCAGAGCAGATGGCAGTAGATACAGTTGGGATCCATAAACACCACGATCAGCGGGCCTGCATGGCCTATCGTGAAGCCCGGCGCCTTCATTGCCGCCGGGGCAATATGTTCGGCAGGGACCTTCCCGGGTTGGGCCAGATACTTTTTTGTGGCAGCCTGGGTGATATCGTGGCCCTTATCGTTCACCACCGGGCCGAGCAGGAGGTAGCGGTTGGACAACATCCAGAGTATGCCCTGCTGATGCTGACCGTTCTCGGCGACGATACCGGTAAGCTTTGGGGTGGGGCCGGGAAAGACCTTGACCACATGGGCCTGGCCATGGAAGTTGCTTTGCACCAGATGCTCCGCAGATTTGAGATTCGGGCTGGTTGCACACCCGGCGAGCACTAGCGGGCCGAAAAGCAGCGCCGCTAAACGCAGCCCTGCGGCTTTTCTGAATCCAATGCGCCCTTTTGTTCCGCTGCTCTGATCTTCAGTTTCCATGACCCACTCTCCAGAATTTTTGCAAAACGAATCTTGCCAGAACGTGAATACTAGCAAATGCGCCGGAGTCTGGCACATCGCCTGTTGACATTTGGTTTGGTGAAATTTTGCGGTTATGCTCGGGACAATGCCCGCTCCGGATCAAGCGGCTACGGGCGCTCATGGAGTGCATGTCATGGCTTTAACGATTCCTGCTCCCAGCCGCGAGGATCCCGCCGCCGAAGCGCCGGGTGTGGTGGTGCTGGCGGCGGGCTGTTTCTGGTGTGTGGAGGCGGTGTATCTGGACCTTGCCGGGGTGACGCGGGTAGTGTCTGGTTATACGGGCGGCGCGGCGGCGACCGCGAATTACCGGGCGGTATGCGGCGGCGCAACAGGCCATGCTGAAGCGGTAGAGATTCACTACGATCCGGCACTGCTGTCTTTTGGCCGTTTGTTACAGGTCTTTTTTACGGTGGCCCACGATCCGACGCAACATAACCGGCAGGGGAATGATGTGGGGACGCAGTACCGCTCCGCCATATTTACTCTGAACGATGCGCAGGCGGTGATGGCACAGGATTATGTGGCGCAGCTCAATCGGGCGGGTGTTTTTGATGGACCCATCGCCACCGAAGTCACGCCCTTGACGCATTTTTATCCCGCCGAAGACACCCATCAGGATTATGCCCGGCAGCATCCCGATCAGCCCTATATATGTGCGGTGGCACTACCGAAAGTAGAAAAACTGCATGCGCATTTTCCGCAATTATTGCGCAAAAATTAACGGAGATTATGGCAATGGTCTGTTCATCCGCTGGTTTTGATTTGACCCCGATTGACGCCGGGAGGCGCGCAGAAATGGCGCAGGGTTTGTCTGCCGAGGTGCGTCACGTGCTCTTTGAGCATGGCACGGAGCCGCCCTTCTGCGGCGGCCTGCTGCACGAAAAGGGTAACGGGGTTTTTGTCTGTGCGTTATGCAGTCTGCCGCTGTTTCGCTCTACAGCCAAGTTTGAGTCGGGGACGGGCTGGCCGAGTTTCCGGGAGCCTTATGCGCCTGATCATATCCGCGAGATTCGCGATGCCAGCCACGGTATGGTGCGCACGGAAATCCGCTGTGCCCGTTGTGATAGCCATCTGGGGCATGTGTTTCCCGATGGCCCGGCACCGACGGGGCTGCGCTATTGTCTGAATTCGGCAGCGCTGCGCTTTGAAAAGGCCACTTAGTCCGACTAAGCGGCCTTCCGGTTCTCGTTTTCATATGGTGCTGTTGCTTGCGGAGATTTCGGCCCACTAAAAGTGTGCGCCCCCTGGCGTCTGGAGCACTGCGCTCGTGACCTGGATCTGTTGCCCAACAAGATGGTGCATTGAATATGGACACACGCCCCACGGCACAAACTGACGCCCATCACTTGACGGCGCTTACGCGCGCAACTGCGGCGCAGCGCTTAGTCGAGGATGGTCCAAATTTGCTGCCGGGAAGCACGCCAAAAACCCTCCTGGCCATCGTGCTTGGCGTCCTGGTCGAACCGACGTTCGTGATGCTCTTGGTGGCTGGCGGCATCTATCTGCTCCTGGGGGACCGTGCCGAAGCACTCTTCCTGCTGGCCTTCGTGTTCGTGGTCATCGGCATCACCCTGGCCCAGGAGCGCAAGACCCAGCGTGCGCTGGAATCGTTGCGCGATCTCTCGGCGCCACGTGCGCTGGTGATCCGGGACGATCAGGAGCTGCGCATCGCCGGGCGCGAGGTGGTGCGCGGCGATCTCCTGGTTTTGCACGAGGGCGACCGCATTGCCGCCGATGCGCAACTGGTGCAGGGTCAGCTCACGGTGGACGAGTCGCTGCTCACCGGTGAGGCCGTGCCGGTGGACAAGCTCCCCAATCCGAAGATCGCTGGGCTGGCCATACCTGGCGGTGATGGCACGTCAACCTTGTACGCCAGCACCTTGGTTACCAAGGGGGTGGGGTTCGCGGTGGTCGGTGCAACGGGTGCAGGCACTGCGGTGGGACGCATTGGTCAGGCTTTGGCAACAACGGGAGAGATGACCTCCGGCCTGCAACAATCCACGCGCAGGCTTATCCGTAACCTGACGGTGATCGCGCTGTTGTTGGCCGTATCGCTGGTTTTGGTGAACTGGTTGTGGGATGGACGTTCGCTGCTGGAGAGCTTGCTCTCGGGCATTGCCCTGGCCATGGCCATCCTTCCCCAGGAGATTCCGGTCATTCTCACCGTATTTCTGGCCTTGGGCGCCTGGCGTATTTCGAAAAAAAAGGTGTTGACGCGCCGCATGTCCGCCGTTGAAGCGCTGGGAGCCGTCACCGTGCTTGCGGTGGACAAGACAGGCACGCTCACGCAAAACCGCATGGAGGTCGCGGAGCTGGCCGCAGGTGATGCGAATTTCATTGCGTCACCGGGCACCGAACTGTCCGAAACCTTTCACCTCCTCGTCGAATTCGCCATGCTGGCAACGCCGATAGATCCCTTCGATCCGATGGAAAAAGCCATCCAGGCCTTTGGTCACTCGCAACTGGCGGGCACCGAGCACATTCACGACGATCGCCGCCCCGAATTCCAGTACGAGCTGTCGCCGGACATCCTGGCCATAACCCGGGTGTTTTCTGGTATGCGACCGGCCACCCATTTGCTGGCCACCAAAGGCGCCCCCGAGGCGGTTGCGGATCTATGCCATCTGGCGGATGAAGCGCGGTTCGCTATTCAGAGTCAGGTTGAAGCCATGGCCGGGCGGGGACTACGGGTGCTGGGTGTGGCCAAGGGCGAATGGCAGGCAGGCAGCCCGGATGCGCCGTGGCCACCAAGCCAGCACGACTTTGATTTTACCTTCCTGGGCCTGGTCGGGTTTTTTGATCCGCCGCGCCCCGAGGTTCCCGCGGCGATTGCTGAATGTCGAGCGGCGGGAATACGCATTCTCATGCTCACTGGCGACCATCCTGCCACAGCGCGGGCTATTGCCAGGCTGGTCGGCCTGTCCGAGCGGCCAGAGGTTGTCACCGGCGTCGAGATCGCTGCGCTGGATGACATTGGTCTGCGCCAGCGCCTGCTGCAGGTGGACCTGTGTGCTCGCCTGCAGCCGGAACAGAAATTGCGCCTGGTGCGGGTGCTGCAGCAAACTGGCGATGTGGTGGCGATGACCGGCGACGGCGTCAATGATGCTCCTGCGCTCAAGGCTGCTGATGTAGGCATCGCCATGGGGGAGCGCGGCACAGACGTGGCCCGCGAGGCTGCTGCCTTGGTGCTGCTGGACGATAGCTTCGCCAGCATCGTCGCCGCCATCGCACAAGGGCGGCGCATCTACGACAACGTCGTCAAAGCGGCGCGCTTTGTCTTCGCGGTGCATCTACCCGTTATCGCGCTGGCGCTGTTGCCAGCATTACTGAATTGGCCCATCCTGCTGCTGCCGGTGCATATCGCGGTGCTTGAACTGCTGATCGACCCGGCCTGTTCCACAGTGTTCGAGGCTGAGCCCGCAGCAGCCGACATCATGTGTCGACCGCCGCGCCTACTCAACTCTAACCCATTCGCCGCCGGTAACATTGGCTTTGCATTGGCACAAGGCCTTGGGATTGCGGTCATTCTTCTGGCAGGATCTGCATTGTTGCAGTTTCTGGGCTGGGCCGAAGAAGACATTCGTATCAGCGCGTTCACCGCCCTGGTACTGGCGTTGTTTCTGTTGATCCTGGCCAATCGCGACTTGACCCATACGGCGCTGCATAATCTGGGCGGTAATAATCCATTGCTGGCACCCATGTTCGCAGGTGTGGGTGCGGTGCTCGTGGCGGTCCTGGCGATTCCTTTGTTGCGCGATGTAATGGGTTTTGCCGCCGTTAGCATGCCACCACTCCTGGCCGCCCTCGGGCTGTTGTTGGTTTGTGTTTTGTGGATGCAAATCGTGCGCTGGGCAAATAACCAGCGCCGACACCGGGCGCAGCCAAAGCAAGGCTAATTAATAACTTGACATTTAATCCGCTAAACGGTTTTATTGGGCCGTGACAGGCGCGTGGATGGAGCGGGTCGCTGAACACTTTATTAGCAGAAAGCGTCACAACGCGATGTTTGCAGTCATTGCATGGAGGGAATCTTATGGGTAACATGAAGCAACTCAAACGACTGATTTATGTGGCAGTATTACTTTTTGTTGGTGCTTCCATGCTTTCTGGCTGTATAATAGCTCCCCCATATGGAGGCTATTATGGAGGTTATTACGGGGGAAGGGGCGGTGGGTGGCACCACGGTGAAGATCACTGATTGCCAACCATCCTATGCAACGCGTTAATAGTGACAGGCTGACATTGTTAACGCATGTTTTTTCCGATATGCGGAATCCTTATGAAAAAACATCTATTGATAACACCTTTACTTCTCTTGGGGCTCACGTTCTCCGTTGCCCACAGCGCGGTTGCTGACAGCCGGGATTATGCTTCCGGTTACTATATGCCCCCGCCGGCTCACTATGGTCAGCGTGCCGACTCTAGGTACCGCGACGAGCACAGGTACCGAGACCGTGAGCGGTACAGAGAAGATCGTCGGCGCGCGTATGAGCATCGATATTATCGGCGTGGTGACCACTAGGAACCGTTTAGAGAACCAATCAGCTCAATAAACACGCGGAGCCATATGGGACACCACTCTCCCTGCACCGCCAGCAGGCCGCACAGAAAGAATGCCTCCAGGTAGTACAGACTGCTGGAGCATTCCAAAAGTGGCTTTCAGGGGGATAAAATACTTCGTTCTAAGGTCTGAATACCCGCAAAACAGAGGGAGACTTAACGGTATGCAATGCCGCCATGCCGATATGTCCCCACCAATATAGCCAGACAAATGATGACAGAAAGTCATGTAATTTCTTGGGTATTTGATAAATAGCCATAGGCGCAGCCACCCCATAATTTGGAATCAGAAAAAACATTGCAAATCCCAAAATAGCCATGCCAGTCACGGCCAGCAAACCAAGTCCATGCACCATCCCTGGTAAACCACCTCGCATCCCACTAGGTGGCAGTCTTCCATCCGCCAGCCCCTTTATATCGCTGCATATATTTTCTAAGTACTCTCCACTATATGGGAAAAGGTGCGAACGCAGCTTCTTGATGCGTACAATTTCGAGCCAAAACGCCAGAATAACTAACGTCGCAAACATGCCAACCCACATATGCGCATGAAATAGCAAGTGCCGAAATGGAAGCTCGCCAACTTTTTTCCATATTGCCTTCATATCGAGTTCGCTAAGAAGCAGAAAAGTCACTACCAATGCAAATCCCATATGTATCCATCGCGTACTTCTTGGCCATTCTTGAATCTCTTCAGACATGAGAAACCCCGTAGTTTTATGATATAAGTTGTGAAAATAAATCGGTTATGCGCAGATAAAATCTTATCAGGTGACGCTGAATATTACAATCGTCAGATCCGCTTTGGCATGTTACGGCAAGCTGATAAACGTAATAATTAGCTCTCCCGTGCGGAAAGATGCACCTGCACATTAAAGGTCATGTCGTGTTTGGGCATTTTTTTGCGAAACGGGGGATAACTGGCGATTTCTACGGCTTTGAGTGCCGCACGATTTATGGCGCCAATACCACTGCTTTGGGCGACGTGCGCAGAAAGCAGGTGACCGGATGGTGTCAGGCGAAAGGAGATCACCGCGGTGCCGCTGACATGCATCATACGGACGGAGTCAGGCACGCGCGCATTGGCCTGGACCCGCGCACGCAGCATAGCTGCATAATTGTCGATGGCGGCCTGCCGTGCAGCAGGACTCGGTGTCGGTGGCGGCGCAGGCGGCGTCACTGGTGGCGCGTAAACCGGAAGCCGCGGAGCTGGCGTTTTGGCGAGCAACGGCTTGGGCGGCAACGGATGATGCTGCACTGGATGCGGAACCCGTCGTGGTGTCGGTTTGGGCACCGGTTTCGGAGTCGGCTTTGGTTGTACCACGGGCTTTGGCGGCGGCGGAGTCGGCTTGGGTTTCGGCGGTGCCGGCTGGACCATATGGATCGCGATGATCCTCGGTTTTGGCTTGATCGTCACCGGCTGGGACCAATTGGAATAAATCAATCCGCCAATCATCAGCGCCTCCAGCACCGCGCCGATAATCAGTGCTCGCCCGAAATAATCCTTTTTTAATGGTACGGGCTGCATGGGGGAAGATAGCGTGGATGTATTCATGGGTGTTCAATGTCCTTGTTGTGCAGACGTCCTTGATCGGGCAGATCGGTCATGAGGAATTTGCCCGGACTCAATGGAGCTTTCCCTCATTGGCTTCATAACTGGCGATGGTCACCCCATGGGCCTGGGCGTAGTGACGCAGGTAGTCCATGAAACGGTCATAGTTTTTCATGCCCTTGCTCGCGATCCACTCCTGCTTCAACTGCTCTGGACCGCCGACCTTGAGCAGCGAGGTCGGCGTGTAGGCATGCCGCTGACCGATGGATGCCAGATGCCGTCCATGGAGACCGGTATGCGCATTGAGCCAGACCGGGGTGAGGATATGACCCGTGGCACCGGCCTCCCGGCGCAGGAGCGTGCGATCCGCGCATTTGCCGGGATTGAAGGCGACGGGGACTTGAATAGGTATGATCTTCGGCGTTGGAGCGAAGTGGGGATGCCTGGCCCATATCCCCGAGAGGACCGCCGCGTTTTCATCCCACTGGGACATGGGTGGTAGCCCCAGGGTCGCCTCAATGGTCTTGACGATATTGACCTGGGAGTAGAGATGGGTGGCCAAAACGTTTTTTTTGATCCAGGGACCCATGGCCAGAGCCAGCGTCCGATGCGCATTGATGTGATCGGCGCCGGACTGGGCATCGTCTTCGGTCAGGAATACCACCATGTGCATCCATTCCGGGGTGGTGGACAGATAGTGGATGAATTTCGCCGTCGCATAATCGCTGTTGGCGACGTAGTAATCGGGGGTGTAGTAACAGGGCGCCAAACCAGCGGTATGGTCGTCGGGCAGCCAGATATACACAAAGTGGGGGAATTTCGCCCCCGGATGTTTTTGTAGCCAGTCGATAGCCAGCTTCACCCGGTCGGTGTCGAGGATCATCCGGTCCCAGGAAGGATAGCTCCTGGCCACGTGGGCCTTGAGCGCTGAACGGATCACCCCATCCCGGGCGCGGGTGATATCTTCACCGAAGTCCTCGAATGACACATGGCTTTGCAGGAGATCGTTGAAGAGATACAGACGTTCCGGATAACTGATCCACGGATTGGTGAAGTCCCCCAGTTTCTCGTCATAGTGATAGGGGTTGTGGGCGCCGGGCGCTTTGGGTTTCAAGGAAGCCGATCCGCCGGGTCCGGCGTTCCAGAGCAGGCCTCGATTGGAGTAATACTCGGGCCACAGGCGCTGGACAACATCGGAGTCGGAGGCACCGTCCACCCATTGATGCCCTTGCGCCGTGACTTCGCCATCGGCCATGAAGTTGACGAAAAGCGCATAGTGATGGGCGAGCTGGTAGAGATTGGGCAGTTCTTTTTGGTTATAGAGATCAAAATGAGGGTCCGCCCACTTCCCTGCCGCAGGGTAATCTCCGAGATCCTCATCGAAGGTCTTGTTCTCCCGCAGGATGAAGACCACATAGCGGATATGTTTTTTAAGAAAGACTGTGGTCTGGACATCCTGCGTGTGCTGCGCTGTGCGCTGAGACAGGGCGAATCCATCGTTGTGGAGGGAGTCCTGGGTCCATTGAGCGAGATGGGTGGGGAGTGCGGACAGTTCCACCTTCTGCAGGACCCCGTGCATCATATTGCCAATATACTGCCATTGGAGATTGGGGCCGGAGCCCAGACCTTTGGCGCAGGTCACATAGAGGGTGCCATCGTTTACTGCCAGTGCTGTGGGATACCATGCGGTGGGGATCAGTCCCAAGCGTTGGCCGGTATGCACGTCGTAGACGCCTACATCATTGTTCCCGGCATTGGCGACGAAGAGCTTGCCGTCGGCGACGGCAAGCCCGTCCGGATAACTGCCGGGCGGCGCGTTGCGGTAGGGATTTTCGTTGATAATGCGCACGGGCTGTAGCGTCTGCGTGTTGACTTCGACCACCTTGTCGATGTTGGCGTCAGCGACAAAGACGTCGGGGCTGTCGGGCACTGCCACCATCGCGCTGGGATGTACGCCAGCGGCGACGGTAGAAGATCCCACAGCGTGGCCAGTGGCGACATGACCGAGCACTCGGAAGGTTTGACGATCCAGCACGGTCACGCCGTTGCTGCCCCAGTCGCTCACCACCAGTCGCTGTCCCTGATCGGCGAGGGCGACGGCAAAAGGGTAGGGACCCGCATTCACATAATCCGTTTTGCCGCTGGCGATATCGATGCGGACCAGGCTATTGGCCAGCATACCGGTGACATAGAGGTGATGGTTGTCGGGGCCGATCACTACGGAGTCGGGATAAAACAGATACTTCTTTTGCTGATCGCCTTGGTATTGGTAGGGATACTGATTCTTGGGGAAAGATTGCCATTGCAGGATGTACTGACGGATGACGCGCGCCTTGCCGTCTTTGCTGCGCAGGGCAATGATTTTATCGGAATCGCCACCCGTAGCGTAGAAAACACCGTCAGGTCCCGCCGTCAGGCCCTGGAAGAAATCGCTGTGAGAAAGCAAAGTGGTGGGAATGGCCGTCGGATTACTTTCTGCCACAAGAGTGGCCTTGGCCTGCGCAATTTTCTGCACGGCGTCTTCCTTGGGGACATAAACCGTGCCACTGGCGCCCGTATGAAGCGGATTCAGTGCAATCCCGCTTCCGCCGCGGGTGGCCAGAGCAACGGGCTGGTTAGGAACGAGCTTGGAAAACGCCGCCAGTCGATCTATGGGTTTGAGGGTTTGTGCGTCATAAAAGGTGAGGGTCTGGAAGGGGGTGGCACCATTGGCAAGCACCGCGACCTGGTTACCGCGTATGGCGAGCATCGTGGGCAGATTTGGGGTCCCATTCAAGCGGCCTACAGGGGCAATCGCTCTCCCAGTGGGTAGTATGGCTTTGGGGGGCGTCGCTTTCACGCCGTTCATCGCCGCCCATTCGGACGGGTATTCTGCCGGACTATCCAGAAAAGGACCGGCCAGAGCCGTTCGACTCAGAGCCAGAGCCAAAGCGGAAATTGCGCATAGCATGGTTAAATGAATCGGCCGGGTCATTCTTTATTTCCTCATTATGATGCAAAGGCTAAGGGCATTTTAGTTGCCACAGGCTTGATCACTACCCTTTGTCAAATCATGCCGGCATAACTTGACAAAGTGCGCTGCGTCATAAGACGCAGCGCCGCAAAACGGCTTAGAACTTGGCCGCTACCGTCACAAAATACTGACGGGGAGCTCCCGGATCAGCCAAAATGGCGCCGGCACTGTTACCACCGAAGTACCCACCACTGGTGATGTACTCAATGGGGTTATACTGGGCATCGAAGAGATTATATATTCCCACGGAGAGCTTCACGTCTTTCAGAGTGGGGATGTATTGATTCAATCGGGTCGTTTTTATCCCAAGGCTAAGATTGGAGATATTGTATCCCGGCTGTTTCTGGTGCGATGGCGCACCGGTCACGTTGTTGAAGAGGTACTGTGAACTGGTGTACTGATCCACGAACTGTGGGGAGAACAGGAATCCATGATAGTAGTACCGATAGTCAAGACCGGCGCTCATAGTGAGGTCGGGGCTATAAGATACGTTGGCGCCGTATAACGTCGCACCACCACCCTGCGGAGTATATGAGGTATAGTACGAATGATTAAGTGCCAGATTGGCGAACAGGTGCCAGTTCCAGGAGGGGTTGTCGGCAATGGCGATATTCACACCATTCACCACCGCATTGGTCGAAGCGAACTTGGTCTGTGCGATGTTTGACAGATAGGTCGCTATGGTCTCATTGGCCAGGTGATCATTGTAGTAGTTGATGTTGAAGGTGAAGTTGTGCAGCAACATCCAGTTGTGCACTAAAAACTTGGCTCCGACTTCATAATCTGTGCTTTTTACCGGCTTCAAACTGTTGAAGTCTATGCTGCCTCCGTGGCTGTTGTAGGCGCCAAAGTTATTGTCGGTGGGATTTTGATAAGACCGGGCATAATGGGCATATAGTGAGCCCCACTTTACCGGAGCAAAGCGAACTCCAACCGAAGGTTCAAGACCGGATATGGTATCCGCAGCGCTGTTGATCAGGGTCTGATTTTGGGCGCCCGCAGGAAGATTGGTGAATACCTGATTCCCATTATTGTACATCTGGGTCTGGTACTGGACCGCAGCAACGCCAGGCGTTATCTTTAACCCGGATAGCGGCGTAATCGTATCCTGAATAAATCCCGCCAAATAGTTGTTATACAGAACGTCGCTATTGTACTGACTAGGGAACGACGGACTGGTGCCCAGAAGCGTATTGTACCCTGCATAACGGCTGGTGTATTGCTGATGAATCCACGACCCTCCAGCCTTCAGAAGATTTATCGGCAACTGCCAGTCGAAATACAGTTTGTCCCCATAGGTATCCGATGTCGGATCGTAGTACTCGGAATTCGCGCTGTTTCCCGGCGTGTAATTAGTGATGCGATAATGGAGCCTGTAACCATGGCGATACCAGGCCATTTCATGCAGCGTGACGTCCCTGCTGAGGTGAAGGTTCAGCTTGGAGTAGAGCATGTAGTCTTGTACCTTCAATTGCTTAAACCAGATGGACTCGGGAAGTGATGCGTAAAACCCGCTGGTCTGTTGGCTATACAAAGGCGCGTTGGCATTCAAGCCCTGGGTAGTGACGCCCTGTATGGGGGTCACCGGTATGAAATTGGGCCGGAACTCGCGCGAGCTGTCGACATATCCGCCAAGGCTGAAGGTGCCACTTCTGAAGGTCTTTACCGCCTTGCCAAAATAGGCGAAGGACTGGGATGGAGCGCTGAACGAACCCGTGCGGAAGGTGTTGTTTTTCGTATAGCCCCCAGCCAGAACCGCGGACCAGCCATCGTACATCCCCGTTTTGAGATCGAAGTTGTAGCCGAGGGTGCCGTTACTGCCAAAGGTAGTCCCTATCTCGGCACTCGGCTTAACGGATGGCTGCAACGGCACAAAGTTGATGGTGCCACCGATGCTGTCGAACCAACGCCCGGCGGGATTTCCAGGACCATAGGTTACGTTAATGCCATGGATCATCTGTAGAATAGGAATTTCGTTGGAATCCCAACCACCATTGTGGGAAATCAAATTGTTCATGGGGATTCCGTCAAACAGCACCGTCAAGCCATTGCGCTCGACGTCACCATTCACGGATGACCAACCCACCTTCACGCCACGCACAGCGATTTCATAGCGCGCGGTCGAGGCGATGCCACCATAGCCTCGGACTGCAACGCCAGGGGCCAGAGAGAGCGCTTGTGCCGCTCCCGCGGCAGGGCCTACACCCTGAATTTCACGTCTCCCAAGAACCGCCTGAGATTGCGTGGACTCAAAAACTTTCTTTTTGGTCAGTTTGCCGTCGGTACTGGCCAGCGCTTTAGCAGATTCAGAAAACGCATTGGCCGAAGCGCTTACTTCGCCAACACTGGTGGATTGTGCGCCTGAACTATGCACTTGCGAAACGTCGATAGCAGGTGCCGAATTGGCACCATAGGCCGCTGTTAACGTGCTCAAAGTACAAAGTCCCGCAGCGCTCATGGCGAACAATAACGGGTTCATACGATACCGCTTATTCATTTCTGGCTCCTGTATAAGAATATGCTCGTGTAAAATCACACGATTTCATTATGTTGCCCAAGCAACAGGCAAAATGGTACAGGAGAATTGTGACACCACTATTACGCCATAATGACCATAATATGACATTCCGATATTTAAAAACCGAGGCGAATAGATGTTTCGCCCCGGCTAACCGTATTGCTTCGTGATGCTAGAATGAGGCACTTACACTGACATAAACTGCACGTGGCATGCCTGGTTCCCCCAGTAGCTGTCCAGCCACCCCGTAATAGCCACCACCAGAAATGTACTCGTAATTGTTGTATTGCTTATTCAGCAGATTGAGGACCGTTACGTTAACAGCGGCATCATGCATTCCGGCAAACAGATATCTTTTTGATACCTTGACCCGCAGCGAGGCGTTGAATATACCAAAACTGGGTAACTTCTGACGTGTGGGGGCTCCGGTGTTGTTGTTGTAAATATTCTGAACGCCGGTGTACTGCCACCAGATTCTTGGCTCATAAAGAATCCCCGAATTATAAATCTGGTAGTAGGCGCCGATGTTGGCGGTTTGCGCGGGCACATTGGAAATAGGCAAGCCGGCGTATGATACGCCATGACCTGTGGTGTAGCTCGCGTAGGCAGCCTTTTCGAAACTCACATTGGAGAACAGGTACAAATTATAAAGCGGATTATCGTCCATCGACAGATTGACACCGCTAAATACCGACGAACCAGACGCGAAGCGCGAGTAAAGATGGTTTACTACTGGGATGGGAATGATTTCGTTGGTATCATCCAGGTGGTAGTAATTCGCATTGAAGACGGCATGATGCAGTAGGCCATAATTTTTGACATACGTTTTCACACCGACCTGGTACTGTGTCGACTTCTGAGGCTGCAAAGTGGACGTTAGTTCATGGGCATATGTCCCGGTGGCACCGACCGGTGCCTTGTAGCCAGTGTCGTAGTTACCATATAGTGCAACATTTTTCGTCACTTTATAGTTGACGCCGATAGATGGCTCGAACTCCGTAAAATTCGTCGATGAGTTCGGCTGATAATCGCCATTGTGACCGATCAGGTTAGCCACACTCGTGGGGAACTGGGCAGCAGAGTTGTTCACAAAATTTGTTTGGAATTGAACCACGCGAATACCGGGCGTAATGCGCAGGCTGCGGATGGGACGAATGACGTCTTGGACAAAGGCAGCAAGATCTGTCATATAGAGGTATGAACTATGGAACGCGCTTGGCAAGGATGGGCTATTGTACACGGGAGAGCCGTTGATGATTACGTTATTTCCGGCATTAGGACTTAGCGAATCATAAGTCGCAATCTGATTTTGATTATAGAAATACAACAGGGAGTTATATTTCGAATTCAGGAAATATCCGCCGAGCGAAATATTGTTGTATGGTGCATTCACGGTCAGATAAAGCTTGTCCCCATAGGTATGATCGGAGGCGTTATAATACTGATTTAGCACGTTGGCAGCATTACCGGTATTGTTATAGTGCAGATGCACGCGGTCGCCATACCGATACCATAACAGGTTATGGATCTCTATGCTGTGTGTAAGATGTTGTTCAAAGCGAGAATAAATGAGATAGGTTTTTACAAAGGCTTCCTTCCAGTAAACGGAATACGGGAGGGTGGTATAAAACCCCGTAGTTTGCTGACTGTAGATAGGGCCTGGATTCACATTTCCGGTATTTTGGTTGACCCCGTAAATGGTCACATTCGGATTGGCGGTTACCGGGATTGGTAACGGTCTGAAGGCAACGGAACGAGAGACATAACCACCAAAACTTATGTGGCCACCATGAAAGACTTTTCGTACTTTTCCATAATAGGCGTAATTATTTCCAGGGTTGTTGAAGCCATATCCATTCAAATAATTTCCGCTACTACCGACCCCTCCCGCAATGATCCCTGACCAGCCATCGTGCTCGCCAGTGCGAACATTGAAGTGGATACCTTTAGAATCAAAACTCCCATAGTACATGCCTATGGACGCCCCCGCCTTCCTGGTCGGTTGCAGCGGCGAAAAATTAATGGAGCCGCCAATATTGTTATACCAACGATTCAGCGGATAGCCTGGGCCGTAAGTGACCGAAATGCCCCTAATCATGGACATCTGCGGCAGCTCTGAACCCTGCCAGACGCCGTAAGCCGGATCAACCATGGGCACGCCGTCGAAGGTGACCATGACCGTACCATCGTTCGCATTGCCTGCAATGTTTCCCCAGCCCGTCTTCATGCCATTAATGCTGATTGAAGAGCGTGGCGCGCCACTCGGCCCATTGGTGACCACGTTGATTCCCGGCGCCACGGCGAGCGCTTGTGCGGCCCCACCCGCAGGGCCTGCTGTAGCCATCTGACGCTTATTGATGACTTTCACCGACTGGGTGGAATTGAATACCTGTTTTTTTGTGGGGAGATGAGCCAGCGTGTCTAAAGCGCCTGTGGTGGAGGATACCTCTCCGACACTGATGCTGGACGAGGTGGTGGGAGCGGTTACACCGGTAGCGAATGCCATGCCGGACATCCCACACAAACCAGCAGCAATCAATGCACTAAATAAGGGATGATAACGATACTGATGTTTCACGGACATACTCCTTTTATTGTGGCTACGTTGAGTTACTTCGCGGTCTTTGCGGCAATACCAATATCACTGACCCCTGCCTTCTGGCAGACATCCATGACGTGAACGAAATCTTGAAACGGTACGACCTTATCGGCCGCAATGGTGATCTGGGTCTTGCCGGGGTTGCCGTCGTTCGCCAACATTTTTTGTAGTGTGGCCAAAGCATAGTGATGGCCCTTCACGTTCACCGTGCCATCTTTTTCGATGTTGACGGTGTAATGCGGGTGCGGCAGCATCTTTGCCTGGCTGGATGCCGGGAGCTGGAGGTTCAGCCCCTTGTCCGGAATCATCTGGATGGTGATCATGATGAAAAACACCAGCAGGAAGAGCATGATGTCGATCATCGGGATGATCTCGACCCGGCCCTTCTTCCGCTCGAAGTAGCGACGTTCCATCAGCCCGCCCTCGCCACGGCAGCTGTCACCTTTGGCGTCGAGGTCTGGATATTCCCCTCACCGTCGGTGATAGGGTGTCCGTCCATGCGGTTGAGCAACATGGTTTTCACCGAATCCAACTGCAACAGGATCTGCCGCACCTGATTATTGAAGGCATTGAAAGCCACCAGGCCAGTCATGGCGATGAAAAGGCCGGTGGCGGTGGCGACCAGGGCATCTGCCACCCCGCCCGTCACCGCCGTCGGCGCGTGCCCTGGTGCGGCCAATACGGAGAAGGCGTGAAACATGCCGATGATGGTGCCGAAGAGGCCCAGCAGCGGCGCCAGGGTGATGATGGTGTCCAACAGCCACAGCCGACGATCCAGTTGCGGTGCCATGACCAGGATGCTCTCCTCCAGGCGACTGGCGAGTGGATCGCCCTGCACATGCCCCGAATGGTTCGCCGCGGTTTTCAAAAGCGCTGCTTCCGGCAAATCGGCGGCGTCATCTGCCAGTGTTTGCAGGGCATCTCGATCCAATCGTCCGTGCTGGGCGAGCTCCTGTACAAAAACGGTGCCGCGCAGGATGGTGCGGCGTAGATACCAGAAGCGGTCGACAATGACGCCGAGGGCGACCAAAAAAAGGCCGGCCAGTACATAAAGCACGCCGTCAGAGTAATTGGCGAGGTGGATGAGGTAAGCGGTATTCATCAATAAAATTCCCCAAAATATCAAATAGAAACGGCGCCGAGGCGGCGCACGGAAAAAGAAAAATCGGTGAAGGGAGTGTTGCCTCCCACGGGACGTACAGCCATCTTGCTGACGTGCCGGAACGTATCGGGGGGATTGAACTGATAGCCGCGTCCACGGAGCGTGACGATGCAGTCGTCGAAACCGAGGAAACGCAGGCGGCTGCGTAAGGCGCTGACCACCAAGCGGGCATCGATGGCAGATGTTGTTTCCGCTTTGGACAAAGTTTTCTGCAGGAATTTCAGTGATAAGACACACTGGGGATGCCCCCAGAACAAGGCCATTACAGTAAACAGCGCGTCTTTTATGGCGACAGATCGTCCCGCGCTACTTAACGTCTTGCGGGATTGATCGATCTGCAGTGGACCATAGGTGAGCATCGTGATAGCCGTCTGCTGAACGAGCCTTCCAAGGTGGCGGGCGACATCCACAGATGGGTCGTCGAGGTCCACCATGTTCTCGATAATCTGAGATTTCAGGAAAGCAGGCGCAGCAGAGCCTCTGGATAAATCTATAGCCGTTATTGGGCAGGATGTGTGGGTAGCCCATTTGACATGCGCTTTCCAGTCTGCCCAGCTGCTTTCCAGTGGCTTGCCGGCGAGAAAAAGAATTGGGGTGAGTCGCTGCGCGCTCAAGGCGATCTTGCAACGATGCAGGTCACTGACCCGAAATATCGACCCGGTATAGGCAGACAATCGATCAAGCAAGGCATGAGTAATCAACGTGTTCCGCTCCAGCACCACCAGCGGGTGTGCTGAGCTTTGTATTACGGCGTTCATGCGGCTACCCCTTATATGCGCCGGGATGTATCCGACGACATCAAAAGTGGAGGTCTTTTGCCTCCTGGAATAGCCCCTATGCTAACAGCCGAATATTGCATCCATGTGTCACTGGGGTGGCGTTTTTATGATGTTTTCATGACGCTTTCATGACGCTTCACACATTCTTCGGTGGTGAAAAGCGGTATCCGAAGCTGTGCACTGTTTCCAGCCAGCCTTTGGCCCCGGCACCTTCCAGAATCTTGCGTAAACGATAAATCTTGACCACCAGAGTATTGGGGGCGAGATAGGTGCCCTTACCACCCCACAGGATGTCGGCGATCTGATCGTTGGAAACGACTTCGTCCGGATGGGTGGCGAAATAGTAAAGCAGATAGAAAAGCCGTCGCGGCAGATGAATTTCCTGTCCCAATATCCAGACACGCAGCGACACCAGATCGATGCAGAGGTTTTCCTCTTTAACCACCCGGACAGGCGTTTGTGTGCGGAGCTTTTTGAGGAGACCGCATACCTGGGCGGTTAAGATTCCCAGCCCCATACCGGCAGGGATATACGCCTGCGCACCTACTTCCAGAGCTGCTACGGCGTTTGTTTCCTCGTGGTCTTCTCCTGCACTATTGCCGACCACCAGGAAGGGCAAATCGCCCTGACGCGGTGCGAATTGCAGATGCCGCAGCCAGTCGCCCGTCGTGGCAGACCATCCGAGCAGAACCAACACTTCAGGATCCCAGCGGCGCACCAACTGCTCAGCTTCCGCACGCTCCGTGACTCGTATTACCTGGCCGCCAGTGCGCTCCAGAGCCACTTCAACGGAGATGATCGTTTTACCGTTGGTCCGTGCATTCACCAGCAGAAGGATCCGTGGGCCTTGCGGTGATCCGGTCCGGACCGGCAGGGGGTTTCGCATCTGCGCAAACATCGCCGCACGTAGCACATGTACTGTGTGTACAGCAATACTATTTAATAAAATTAATAACATAGTAAAAATCCCATGCTCGCCGTGAACGCGGCGTGCAAATGGAAGAAACTCACCGGGGCATTGTTGAGGGATTCGATGACACTACGTTGGGGTACATGTGTGCCCGTGGACTGACTCATGCAGATCTCCTTATGGGGGCTATATTGCGGCTCCCCATAGGATAATTGGCTTGTGTGACACTGGTATGAAGATTACATGACTTTTTTATGACAATAGATATTTTCCGCCGAAGGGCGGTTGGTGCAAAATGCAGTAGGATCGGCGTTTCGCCTGTTATGAGGGGCTCAGCACGCAATATCAGAAGCGTCCGAGTGTCTGGATTCAGCCCTCGAACTGCAGCGTTTCGTATCCGGGCTTAAGCTGGAAATGATCCTCGTGGGCATGTGCAAATGCTGGGGCTACCAAGCCGCCCATCAGGATAATGCCCCATACCACGGCAGCCCTGGCAACCCTTTTACCGCGCGCAGATGCACTGCGCGCTGAAAATGCAAAAGCAGCCTTGAGGCTGCCACCTATCTTTGAAGCGACGTGTAGCTGACTGAAAAAGTGCCGCAACACATCTTGCGGGGAACGTAGAAACGGTTTTGGGGCCATCGACGAACGGCGAATTACCGGAGCTTGCTGATGGCGCAACCATGCCGCAGGATGCTCAGTGTGACGCGTGGCGGGCAACGACAGCGCCAGCCTCGCATGAAGCTCGTCACCGTCCGCGAGCGACCCGAGCGCGGTCTGTAATGCACTGAATGCATTGCCATTGCCTGAACCGCCTGGCATTTGTGCCATCTCCTGTTCTATCCAATGTCGCTGTGCGGGTGTCAACGCCAGGTGGTCCAGGTAGTGTTGCATCAGAGGCGGCGTTGTGACGTGTGGGATTTCACCACGAGGTAGCGGTGCCCCGGAAACGTTAAAGGTATCAGCATCTTTAAACACGATGACACTCCATGATTTCGCAGTTTTCCTAACCATATATACAACGCAGCAGATATCGTGCCATAGCCGCTATCGGTTGATTTTTTGGCGGTGCCAGTTCATGGTTGATGGCATTGAATAGGTTTTCCGTCGCTGTGAGGCAACACAACGAAAGTGATCTGTGGCGGTATATGAAATGACGATGATCAATAGCATAGGATTAAAAGCTATTGTTTATTGGTCTATTGTAGAGGGGGTGCGACAGCCGGTTCTTCCGTCGCTCAATAACGACATTCGCTATCCTTTTCATGTTCAGGTTGGCATTAAGGCGTTCGATGCCTCTTAATGGAAACAAGGATGCCGTTGTGCTGTAACACTCAGATAGATAAGGAGCACACTATGCCACAAAGCAGCGGATTATTGGTCATTGATCTTCAATTTGGGTTTTCCCCCAAGCCTGACTTGGTAGATCGCATCAGGGACGCCGCACAGGACTATTCGGTCGTCGTGGCCACCCGTTTTTGCAATCCGCCCGGCAGCTTGTTCC
The DNA here is from genome assembly GCF_023255755.1 of Acidithiobacillus sp. Taxonomy (GTDB): domain Bacteria; phylum Pseudomonadota; class Gammaproteobacteria; order Acidithiobacillales; family Acidithiobacillaceae; genus Acidithiobacillus. The sequence goes on from NZ_JAGDVS010000004.1 coordinate 20,723, forward strand.
GAATGCGCATGAATGATGGCAACGATGGCGGGTCGGTGATTGACGTGGGACACGAGGTGATTATCGAAAAGCCTGGTTACGGGTTGAATCAGGCGGCGATAACCGTCTTGCGTGAGTTTACAGGAATCACAGAATGGGGACTGGTGGGTAGCCGGACGGGTGCTTGCATTATGGCCTGCGGGTTCTCCCTGTGGGATGCGGGGATTCCTTTCCACGTCATTCGCAATCTGTGCGCCGCTGAAAAAGGACCCATGTGTGAGGCAATCAGTACGGTCCTTCAACAGAAGTTTGGGGTGTAACTGCCTTTATGCAGCGCACAACCGTCAATCGCGTGGAGTTGGATACCCAAAGAGGGTCCGCCCGCGATTTGACACATTATCAACTATCGCGTAATTACCATCATCAAGTGTCGTAGTGATGGAACCCACGATAGAAACGGAGATGGGCGGCCAGTCTACGGAGGTTCTTCCAAGCCCCGTTATGTCGCCCTCATGCGCTGCGCAGAGACAATTTCCACAGGAGCACGTTCACCATGGCCAAACACAAGATTGGGACGCAAAATGATTTTCCCCACGGTCAGGCCAAAGCCTGTAAGGTCGCAGGCGTTGATCTTGCCGTCTATGCACTGAGCAACGGCTACTATGCCACACAGGCCAGGTGCACCCACCTGAGGGCGTCGCTAACGGATGGCGAGATCATCGATGACCGCCTGATCCAGTGCCATCGGCACCGCGCGCGTTTCGATATCCGCACCGGCGAGGTCGTGGACTGGGCCAACTTCCCCCCGGGCATTCAGATACTGAATCTGGTATGCAGGAGGAAAGCGCTCAAAACCTTTCCGGTGAGCGTAGAAGACGACACGCTCTACGTCGAAATCTGACCTGTCGAGATTCGCTCAGGCCTAGAAGGCCTACGGAAAAAACGTCGGTTTTCAAGAGCCAGCGCAGCAGCCTTTTGCGACGTGTCCCATCGGCGGACACCATCGGGGCCTCAGCACCGGCCCGTTGCCACCCTCCCCGTCAAAGTAATGCCGGTGACATTCAGCGCCTGGGATCGTAGAAAGCCGCATGCAGCCCGCTCATCCGCCGCGTCTGGCGCTGGATGGCGTTTTCCAGCCGCTCGCGGGGGGCGATGAGGGTGAAGTGGCTGCGGGCGCGGGTGATGGCCGTATAGAGCAGTTCGCGGCTGAGGACGGGGCTGTCCGCGGGCGGGAGGATGAGGACGGTGTGGGCGAACTCAGAACCCTGCGCCTTGTGGACGGTCATGGCCCAGGCGCTTTCGGCGTGGTTGAGGCGGCTGGGGAGGATGGCACGGGGGGCGTCTTCGCTATTGGGGAAGTAGACGCGCAGGCGTTTATCCGGGTCGGGCAGGGCGACGCCGATGTCGCCATTGCTGAGACCGAGGTTGGGATCATTGCGGGTGACGAGGGTGGGGCGGCCAACATACCAAAGGCCGCGGCTCTGCAGGATGCCCTGGCGCTGCAAATAGTCTTCGATGGCGCGGTTGATGCCGGTAACGCCCCAGGGGCCTTGGCGCAGGGCACAGAGGATGCGGAAGCCAGCGTAGTCGTTGAGGATGGCTTTAACCCATGCGCTATGTTGTTGCTGGTCTTTTGGCGGCGGCTGGCCCGCAGCTTGCCAGACGCGACCATAGGCGCTTTCCGTGCGGGCAAGTTCCAGTATCTGGTGGATGGCGGGGGCGGGTTGCCAGGCGAGGGTGCCGGTGTGCGCAGCTTGCAGGATGCCGATGGCGCTTTCCGGGTGGCCGCCGTGCACGGCGTCAGCTAAAGCGCCGATCTCTGTGTTGAAGCGATGACTGCGTTGCAGGCGGATGATGTTTGATGCAAGGGGGCTGGAGCCGTTGTCGCCGGGCTGCGGCGCGGCACCACAACTGGCCTGCATATAGTGGCAGGTCCCGGCATCGTACTGACCGCTGCCCTGACAGAGTTCGGCCAGCACCGCGCCCGCTTCGACGGAGGCAAGCTGGTCCTGATCGCCGAGGAGGATGAGGCGGGCCGCAGGCGGCAGGGCGCGGAGCAGGGCGGCCATCATCTCTTGATGAATCATCGAGGCTTCGTCCACCACCAGCACGTCGAGTTCGAGGGGGTTGGCGGCGTCATGGCGAAAGCGACGACTGTCGGGGCGGGCGCCGAGCAGGCTGTGCAGGGTCCGCGCCGGACGCAGGCGGGCGAAGGCTGCAGCCATGTCGGCTATCCCGCCCAGTTGCGGAAGGGTGCCGACCGCGCTCTGCAGGGATTCGTCGATGCGCACCGCGGCCTTGCCGGTAGGGGCGGCGAGGACGATGCGCGGGGGGGGGCTGCTGGTCGCCATGAGCAAGGCCATGAAGCGCGCTGCGGTGTAGGTTTTGCCGGTGCCGGGTCCGCCGGTGATGATGCTGAAGTGGCTGCGCAGGGCGAGGGCGCAGGCGATTTTTTGCCAGGGGGCCTCATCGCCGGGTCCGTCAGATGCCGGGAAAAGTTGCTCCAACCAGGGTCTTAAGGCCTCGGGGTTAGCGGCATCGGCGACGCGCTGCCCGGCCCGTTGGCGCAGGGTCTCGGCGATGAATTGCTGGTCGCGCCAGTAGCGGCGCAGGTAGAGGCGGGTGGCGCTGAGGACCAGGGGCGTTTCTGCGCAGTTTACCGGGTCGGAGGTGTTGCGCCCGGTGACCTGCACGCAGAGGCTTTGGGCCAGGGTTTCTGTCCATTGGGCGGCATGCGGCCAGTGGACGAGTGCGGTTGCCAGCGCGGCGGGTCCTGGCGCGGGCCAGTCCAGGAAGCGTTCGGGCGCGCTGAGGAAGTCTTCCAGCGCGATGCAGGTGTGCCCTTCCCCTTCCAGGCGCGCGAGGAGGGCGCCCGCCAGGGGCAGGAGGGCCGGGGCCTGCGGGTCCAGGCGGATGAGGAACTGCGCAAAGGCAAGGTCGACGGGCCGTAGCCAGCCTTCCTCAGTCCAGGTGCGGAGTTGGTCCATCACGGCTGAGGTCATGGGCTTACTCATGGCTGGGTTGCACGCTGCGGCAACCCGAAGAGGCCGTCGAGGGCGTCGAGCAGGGCGAGGTTGGCGGGAAAATGGAGCATGCCTTGTTCCGGCCCTTGCAGCCCGCGCAGGAAGAAGAAGAGGGTGCCGCCGAGATGAGTCTCGGGCCGGTAGCTGCTCCCCATGCGCTGGTGCAGCAGGCGGTGCAGGGCCAGTTGGTAGAGGCTGGATTGCAGTTCGTAGCGATGGCTGAGGGTGGCGTTGCGCAGGGCTTCGGCGTGGTAATCCGCATCCTCGCTGCCGAGGACGTTGGATTTGTAATCAAGGACGTAGTAACGCCCGCCCTGCTCGAAGACGAGGTCCATGAAGCCGCGCATCATGCCGTGAACGACGCGCTGGGGGAGTCTGGGGCGATCGGCGCAGGGGAAAATATGCTGTTGGCAGAGCCTGTCCAGGTCGTCGCTGCGCAAGGCGTCGCTGGGAAACCAGAAGGCCATTTCGCTCTGGGTGTCGCTGAGATCGCAGAGTGTCGCTGTGAGGGGGGCGAGAGGGCTATGGACGATGGCTTGCAGCCATTCGGCAGTCTCCTCGGCCCAATCGCTCAGGCCGGCCTGGGTACAGGCCTTGTGCAGTTGTTCGGCAAAGTGGTCCTGACCGGTTTGGGCAAAACCGTTCTGGGCGAGGCGTTGCAGTTGGTCGTGGAGAAAGGTGCCGGCGTTCATGCCCGCACCGGGTTTCCCCCGCATCAATG
>NZ_JAGDVS010000004.1:24455-27141 GCF_023255755.1 Acidithiobacillus sp.
GGGCGCGCCGGGGTGTCAGTGGCGCCGACGGGTCGGCAGGGAGATCGCGCACCAGATGGGAGAAGCTGGCAACGCCCCAGTGCTTCTCGAAACTCGCGGTGTACTCTGCAGGCGGATTGTGGGCGCCGTCGTCATGTTGCGTGGCCGGTGTTGTGGGGATGTTGTCCGGTAGTCTCTCGACGACAATCTCCGGGGAGAGTCGGGCGCAGTCTTCGAGCAGGGTGGCGAGATCATGGGCAGGGCATTGGCTGCCCAGTAGGTGGGCGATGGCGCTGCCGGCAAAGATCGGTGTTCCCGCCGTCTTCGGTGCGGCGAGGCCCAGCCAGAGGGCGTGCTCGGCACGGGTGAGGGCAACGTAGAGGAGACGGAGATCTTCTTGCAATCGCGCCCTTTCTGCCGCCGCCGTGTCGCCGCTTTCCCAGTGGATGGCAGGCTGTCCTTCCGCGCTGTGCGAGACCGTGAACGGGCTGGTCTTGGCGGCCTTGCGGGTGGCGATGAAGGGCAAAAAAACCAGGGGATATTGCAGACCTTTGGCGGCGTGGATGGTGACTACGCGCAGCAGCTCGGCATCGCTCTCCAGGCGCAGGATGTGGGCGTCGCTCTGATCACTCCCGGCGGCGATGGCCTCGCGCAGGTGGCGGATGAGGGCTTCGGGACCGTCGAGGGTAGCGCTCGCCTGCTGCAGTAGTTCGCCGAGGTGGAGCAGGTTGGTGAGGCGACGTTCGCCATCGGGCTGCGTTAGCAAGCGGGCGGCAATACCGAACTGGTGGATGCTGTGGTGGAGCATGGCCAGCACGCCCTGCCGCCGCCATTGCCGGGAGAGGTCCTGGAATTGCTCCAGTTGTGTCTCCCAGGCCGCTTCGTCCTGATTGAAGGCGTCCAGGGCGCCGAGGGATTGTCCCAGCAGCGGCAGGGCGAGGGCGACGCGCAGGCGGCGGGCATCTTCGGGCGCGGCGACGGCTTCCAGCCAGAGGAGCAGTTCGCGGGCTTCCTCACTGGCATAGACGGAGTCCCGCGCCGAGAGAAAGACGCTGCGTAACTGGCGGCGGTTGAGGGCCTGACGGATGCTGGCGGCTTCATGGCGGTCGCGGACGAGGATGGCGATGTCTTTGGCCTCCAGCCGTCGGGTGGGTTCTCCCTCCTGCGCGAACTCTGCTTCCGGGTTGTTGAGCAGTCCAGCAATACATTCTGCGGCCTGTGCTGCGCAGCGTTCCAGATAGTCACCTTTGTTCAGCGTCTCACGGGCACCCCAGAACGTTAGGGCGGGGGCGGATTTGCCGTTGATCCGCCAGACTTTTTGGTGGCCATGGGCTTGCACCGGCTGATAGGGGATCGGGTTGTCGGCACTGGGGGCTGCATAGGCAAAAGCGCCTTGGGGGTCGTCGTGTTCGGCGGCGGTATAGAGGGCGTTGAGGGCGCTGACCAGTGCGTGGCTGGAGCGATAATTGGTGCCGAGAGCGTAGTGGCGGCCCTCGGTCAGGCGACGTGCCTGCAGATAACTGTCGATGTCCGCGCCGCGAAAAGCGTAGATGGATTGTTTGGGGTCACCAATGAGCAGAAGCAGGGTGTCGGGGTTGTTGTCGGCGGCATGGTAGATGTCGTCGAAGATCTGATATTGCACGGCGGAGGTATCCTGAAACTCGTCGATGACGGCGGCGGGATACTTCTGCCGCAGGCGGGCGGCGAGTGCCGGTCCCTGAGCTTTGTCGTGCAGTCCCCTGGCGAGGCGCTGCTGATAGTCGGTAAAGCTGACCTGCCCGCTCTGGGCCTTGAGCTGGCTCAGCCGGGCATTGATCCAGGCGGCGGCGTGGGTGCGAATTTCGCCGTGCAGTTGGGTGAATTGTTGAGCGACGGCCTCTAACGCACTGAACAGGGTATCCAGTACCTCGGCAGCGGGGGGTGGGGTAATGGTCTTATCTTTATTGCAGTAGGACGGTAAATTGCTGGCGGTGAGGCGCTGGCATTTGTCTAAATAAGCTGGACAGAGTGCGGTGGGATCGTCAACCCATTCGCGTAGGGCAGCGAGATGGGGGGCTACGTTTTCTGCCTTCATGCTTTTGCCGTTCAGCGGATTGCTCGACTTCGGACCTTGTAATATCCCCAGTAGCCACTCCGCAAAAGCATCATGCTCCGCCGCCCATTGCGCCTTGAGGGTGGCGAGTTGCCGCCGGGGCGCAGTGGCGGCAGCGGGCAGCCAGTCCGCCAGCGTCGATTCGGGGGCTGGCAGGGGTGGATCGAGTTTGCACAGGGCCTCTGTTTCCTGCCGGACTTTATCGGGGCTGGAAAAGAGCTGGATGACCTCACTGAGGGCGGGTTCGCTCAGCGGGTAGACTTCCTGCCGCCAGAAGTCGCGCACGGCGTCGTCGTGCAGATCCGTTTCATCCAGGAGCAGTGTTTCGCGGAAATCGCTGCCGGTGGCAAAGGCGTGCTCGCGCAGGGTGCGCTGGCACCAGGCGTCGATGGTAAAAATGGCGCCGTCATCCATAGCGTCGGCGGCGAGGGCAAGCTGGTGTGCGGCTTGGGCGCGGGCCTTGGGGTTGGAGTAGTCGGCCAACAGCGTTTCGAGAAAGGGGTCCGGCTGTGTCGCGTGGTCTGGACTGCGGAAATATCGGACGGCACTTTGCAGGCGGTCGCGAATACGCTCCTTGAGTTCCTGGGTGGCGGCACGGGTGAAGGTCATCACCAG
>NZ_JAGDVS010000143.1 GCF_023255755.1 Acidithiobacillus sp.
GGGTGGCCTCAGCACTATCCCTGACGATGAGCACATTCACCTGCACACCCCGGCGGGTATCCCGATCCAGACCACGGCGGATCGCCTGAAGCCACTGGTCGGCACCCTCATCGATCTGTTCAGCCTTGGCGCTTCAGGCCCTCTGCGGATGTCCGCCTTTGATGCGCCGCGCCTCGCCCGGTTGGCGGATAGCAGCCAGTGGCGTAGTGAGGGTATGGATGCCGTGCGTGCCCTGGCCAAGCGCCTGCCCCAAAATGGGGAGATTACACCCGTCGCCCTGCCCGCAGGTTTCGCCCTCCCCCTGCGCCCTTATCAGCAGGATGGACTCGCCTGGCTGCAATTCCTGCGCGAGCATCATTTGGGTGGCATTCTCGCGGACGACATGGGTCTCGGCAAAACCGCGCAAACCCTCGCCCACCTGCTGCTGGAGAAGGAGAGTGGCCGCCTGACCGATCCCGCCCTGATTATCATGCCCACTTCCCTGATTCATAACTGGCGGGAAGAAGCAGAGCGCTTCGCCCCCGACCTGCGGGTACTCTCCCTGCACGGTAAAGAGCGCAGCAGCCGCTTTGCCGAAATACCCCACCATGATCTGATTCTCACCACCTATCCGCTGGTCTGGCGGGACATTGAGACGCTCAAGGACCAGTCTTTTCATCTGCTGATTCTCGACGAGGCGCAGATGGTCAAGAATGCGCAGGGCCGTGCCGCCGAAGCCATTCGCGAGATTCCCACCCGGCATCGACTCGCCCTCACCGGCACACCGCTGGAAAACCATCTCGGCGAACTCTGGGCGCAATTCGACTTCCTCCTGCCCGGCTTTCTCGGCGACTCACGCAGCTTCCAACGGGTCTGGCGCGGCCCCATCGAACGCCACGGAGATGCTGAGCGTCTGGATTTACTAGCCCGTCGGGTGCGTCCCTTCATCCTGCGCCGCCGCAAGGAAGAAGTCGCCAAAGAACTCCCCGAGAAAACCATTATCATCCGCTCCATGGATATTGACGGGGCTCAGCGCGACCTTTACGAGACCGTACGCAGTGCCATGGATGAACGTATCCGCCAGGAAATCGCCGCCAAAGGTTTTCAACGCAGCCAGATCGTCATCCTCGACGCCATGCTCAAGCTGCGTCAGGTCTGCTGTGACCCGCGCCTGCTCAAGAGCGAGAAGGCGCGTAAAGTACAGGACAGCGCCAAACTTGCTCTGCTCATGGAAATGATTCCGGAGTTGCTGGCGGAAGGTCGCCAGATTCTGCTGTTTTCGCAATTCACCGAGATGCTCGCCCTGATCAGTGCACGCCTCGACAAGATGCATATCCCTTACGTGCTGCTCACCGGCAGCACCCAGGATCGCAAGACGCCCATCGACCGCTTTCAGCGCGGCGAAGTGCCACTCTTCCTGATCAGCCTCAAGGCGGGCGGCGTCGGCCTCAACCTCACGGCAGCAGACACCGTGATTCACTATGACCCATGGTGGAATCCCGCCGCCGAAAATCAGGCCACTGATCGCGCCCACCGCATCGGTCAGAAACGTCAGGTTTTTGTTTACAAACTGATTGTTGCCGGAAGTATTGAAGAAAAAATCCTGGCATTGCAGGAGAAAAAGGCCATTCTCGCCGCAGGTGTGCTGGAGAAGGCGCAGAAAGAAAAACTCCGTTTCGGTCCCGACGATCTCGCCTCTCTTCTCGCGCCACTGCCAGAAACCCGGCGCTGAGGCACGAGCCGCGACGCTTCCTGAATGGCACGCTTGGTGGCATTATGGTGGACGATCACCAGATGCGCACCGGTCGGCCCTGCAAACCATCGGATTTCGTCGGCAAACGCTTAGGGAATTAAGACGTATGAAAGCAGCACAGACAAAAGATAAGCGGCAGGAGCGCTTCATCATCAGTGGCGCCCTCCACGGAGTGACAGAATCTGCCATAGAAGAACTCCGGGCTTTCGAGGCGATGGGCGGGCACCTGGAATTCCTCCCGGAAAAGCAGTTGGTGCTGATTCAGTACGATGGTCGCTGTGGTGCCGAGATGGAAGCGAAAATGGTCGCCGCTCTTCAGCAAGCCGGCGCCCACTGCGAATCGCATGGCGTGATATGTCACGGTAAAGATCATTGCGAACCTCTTAATTTGCATGTTGGTCCCCTGGCCAAAGATCATCCTAAGCGTCTTGCTTCGGTCACCAAGCACCTCGGTCGATGGCTGCGTTTAAAACAGTCCTAAAAATGCGTCTTCCGCGTCCCTTAGCTGCCTTGGTGACGCTGGCCTTGTGGATACTCTGTGCTACATCAGTCGCAGCAGCCGACACCCTCAACGCCATCCAGGAGCAACTCCTGAACTCAGCGGCAAGCGCCTTCGCTCAGGGTGATTATCGCCCCGCTGCCGATGCACTGCCTGAATTAGAAAATACCTACATGGGGCCATGGGTAGGGTACTGGTCTCTGCAACCCCGCCTCAAAACCATGACCCAAGACCAGTATCAACGCTATGCGGAGCGCTTTCCGGGTGGGGTGGCACATCATTTACTGCGTCGACAGTGGCTGTTAGAACTCGCGCGCCGCGAGGACTGGTCAGATTTTACCCAGGTGTTTCAGGCCGGCAGCATCCCCGATCTGATCAGCTTGCGCTGTGATGCGGCACGAGATCCACTGCTCAGCACCAGCACGGTGGTTGCCCCATTTTTCCTCTGGAGCAGCGCCGCAGCGAATGATCATGCCTGCAACGCCATGGCGCGTGCCTATCTGGAACAAGGGCAAATCACGCCGCCAGAACTGTGGCGGCGCCTGCAACAAATGTACGAGGCCTCCGCTTTCGACGCTGCACTGCGCTTTGCGCCATTTTTACCCGCGCCACAATCTGACCAGCTTGCGCAGACGGTAACAGCACCTGCCGCGTGGATCTCTCAGCAGATTCAGCAATATGGCAGCAATAACTGGCCAACTGGTCAGGCACATCTACTGGTACTCGCCCTGCTGCGCCTCGCTGCTACTCACCCCGCGCAGGCGGCACAGTTTGTGCGGACCCTTGGCGTTCTCTCTGTCGCTGACAAGTCGCTGGTGCTTTATAACAGTGCCTACCACGCCACCCTGTCCTTTCGTTCCGAATCCGGACACTGGTATGCCCAAGCCTACGCCGCCGATCCGCAGTTTCGCCCCCGGCCCCGACTGCTGGCCTGGATGGTGCGTACTGCCCTACGCAATAGGGATTGGAACATGGTGGAGCAGGCCACCCAGGAGATGGACGCCGCCCAACGCCAGCAGCGGCAGTGGCAATTCTGGTCCGCCGTAGCGCTGCTGCAACTCGGACATACGCAGGCGGCTCAGATCTTGCTGGCGGCCCTGGAATCTCCGTGGACTTATTACGGGCAACTGGCTATGGCGACCCTCAACAAGCCACTGATCTTAAAGCCTGACGATCCGTCCGCACCGACCGAAGCGAGCGCCACATCGGATAATAACGCCCCCGAGCGGACCGCGATCACACTCTATCATCTCGGACTCTATTTCGACGCCCTCGCCGAATGGGACCAGTTTTTGAAGGGGTTGAACGGGACGGGGGAGATTAAAGCCGCAGCCCGGGCGGCCTTTCATCATGAGGCGTGGCTGCTCGGTATTCATGCGAGCAGTCTGATTCGCGGGGGAGAAGACTGGCAACAAGGCTACGTGCTTCCCTATGCACAGGAAATCGACGCTGCTGCCACCCAGACCGGCCTGCGCCGTGCCTTCCTGGCCGGTCTGATCCGGCAGGAATCCGGTTTTGCGTTCGGCATCCAATCTGACGTCGGCGCACAGGGGCTGATGCAGGTGATGCCTGCCACGGCCCAGTGGCTACAGACCCATGTAGCCGCAGCCGCCAACGCCGATCTGCACAGCGTCAGTGGCAATCTGACCCTGGGTTCTCACTATCTGAGCCTTCAGCAACAGCATTTTGGCGGCTCCGAGTTGCTGGCTGCGGCAGCCTACAACGCCGGGCCCGGCGCACCACAACGCTGGCTGAGCCGTTGGACACCGCCTCCGGGACCATGGGCTGGCCCGATTTTCACTGCGAACATCCCCTTCCAACAGACCCGCCATTATGTGCAGAGCGTGCTGACCAATACCGTCGTCTACGCCGCCATTCTCGACCGGCAGCCGCAAACCATATGGCCGCAGTGGCGCCTCGGCACCAACCCGTAATCCTCATCGCGATTTTTGCAACGAATTCCGTCTATACTATTTGCTGTCGCCAAGTCACCGGGGTTTGCATCTGATGGTCGCACCCAGTTTTCTTCCCCGCCCCTACTTCCAGCACCTGCTGACCGCTCTGACTGCGGCGGGCTACCTCTGTCTGGGTCCCAAGGTGCGGGACGGCGCCATTGTTTATGAAGGGTTGGACAGTGCCGACGATCTGCCACGGGGAGTCCACGACCATCAGCAGCCGGGGGTGTACCGGCTTCACCGCGACGAGAGCCCGCGCTGTTTCGCCTGGGCCAACGGTCCCCAGGCCCTCAAACCGCTGCTCTTTGCCCCTCACGAGGTCCTCTGGACCAGCGCTGCGGGGAGTGACGGGGGTATAACCTTTCACCCCAAGAAACCGGAAGCGCAGCCCACCGCCGTCATCGGCGTGCGCGCCTGCGATCTCGCGGCGCTGCGTCTGCAGGACCAGCACTTTCTGGAGGGGCCTTTCCCGGATCCCCATTATGGCGCCCGGCGCAGAAACCTTTTTTTGGTGGCGGTGCATTGCACCCATCCCGCAGCCACCTGCTTCTGCGCCTCCACCGGCGACGGGCCGCGGGCTGAGTCTGGTTTCGACTTGGCCCTGGCGGAACTCGACGAGGGCTTCATTGTCACGGCGGGGAGCCGCAAGGGCGAGGCAC
>NZ_JAGDVS010000171.1 GCF_023255755.1 Acidithiobacillus sp.
CGTAGCCGCTTCGGCCTCGTTCGCCGAAAGATTCGTGTCTTGAAAAAAGGCGCCGTGACCCGCCACGCCTTGCTGCGTGCTGTTGTCGCTCATGATGGACTCCTTGGCCGTCAAGCCGCTTCCTTTGAATGAACTTTACACCTGCTCCCAAATAGTTGACTATTATGCTCCACAATAATTCCGTTGCCAAGTGAATGGCTTTATGATCGTTCTCGTGGACGGCGCCCGGTGCTTACGCCTGCTGGCTGGCTTCCTGTGCGCTGGTGCCAATAAAAATATTTTTAGAGGAATATTATGGAAAATCTGGATGTGAACTGGATTCCGGCGCTGGCGGAGATAGCCGAACGTTGCCGCACGTTCTATCTGGTTCCGGCAGTGTGCAGTAAAGGATGGTTGCCGAACCTCTTCTGGCGCCCTGCGACGCGGAATAATCCCTTCGGGACGTTGCGGGTGGATCCCTGGGAGCTGGAGGTGCTTTTCGCGGCGATCTGCGGTGAGCCTGCCCTGTCGCGGGCGGCGCTGGAAGCGCGCGCACCGGGTCGCGCAGGGTTCATTGAGCGCTCCATTGCGCACGGCGAATTGCCGCTGCTCAGTTTTCGTGAGGATGTACCCATCGCATGAGTGATGCGCCGCGTATTGCCATCCTTTCCCGCCAAGCGAAACTCTATTCGACCCGCCGTCTGTTGGATGCGGTCGCCGCAGCGGGCGCTGAACCAGTATTGCTTCAGCCCGAGCACTGTTTGTTGATGCTGAATAATACCCAGACCCAGCTTTACTACGGATCCTCTCTGCTGGCGCCCTGCGTGGCGGTAATTCCGCGGGTGGGTGGCCCGATCACGCGCCTCGGGTCACGCCTGCTACGTTACTTTTCTGGGGCAGGGAGCTATTGTCTCAATAGTGCGGGGGCGCTGGAGTTGTCCCGCGACAAGTTTGCTTCCTTGCAGTCCCTGGTCGCGGCTGGCGTCGCCGTGCCGCAAACCGCCTACTTCACCCAGGTAGGGCAGCGCGATCTGGCGATGTCGGCTTTGGGGACGCCGTTGGTGCACAAGTTGCTCGGTGGCTCGCAGGGGGTGGGCGTCAGTTTGGCGGATACGCCCGTCGCCGCACGGGGAATGCTGGACACCTTTCTCCATTTGCAACACGAAGCGATGGTCCAGCGCTTTCTTCCAGGACGTCAGGATTTTCGGGTAATCGTCCTCTTCGGCAAGGTGATTGCCGCTATGCGCAGGGAGGCTTCTGCTGAGGATTTTCGCAGCAACCTGCATTGCGGGGGTCAAGCATCAGCAATGCCGGATCTGCCGGAAGATTTTGCCGCCATTGCCTGCCGATCGGCGGCTGCACTAGGTCTGGGTTTTGCCGGGGTGGATATCATGCTGGCCGAAGATCAGCGGCCCTTGGTGCTGGAAGTGAACCCCGTCCCTAGCCTGGAAGGCATCGAAGGAGTTACCGGCCAGGATATTGCAGGTACTTTGGTTAAAGCACTTTTGCAGCAGGCCCTGTCCCCATCTCTGCAACCGCCGTTGTAATCCAGTCTTGCGCTTGCTGGTTGAGGGCGGCGGCTTTACCTGCGGGGGCCAGTGCGGGGCCGATATGCACCTCGACCACCCCCGGCCATTTGCGCCAATCTGCACGTGGCCAGAAACACCCGCTGTTCACGGCAATAGGCAAAAGGGGGACCTGAGCGCGAATGGCCAGACCAGCGGCGGTGCTGCTGAAAGGGCCGACCTCGCCGCAAGGGTGGCGGGTGCCCTCCGGGAAAATCACCACGTGAAAGCCCGCTGCCAGACGGATTTTGCCTTCTTCAATTACCTGCACCAAGGCCTGTTTGCCAGCGTCGCGGTCGATACCGATGGGCCAGGACAGGCGCAGGCCCCAGCCAATCACCGGGATGCGGAAGAGTTCCTTTTTCAGTACATAGGAGAGTCGTGGGAAGATGCACCAGAGGAGCAGGGTTTCCAGTGCCGACTGATGATTAGCGACGATGACGCAAGGTGTGGCGGGAATGTTGGCGAGACCGGAAACCCGATAACGCAGGCCACAACTCCAGTGGAGCCAGCCGATGCCAGTGCGCGCCCATAAGCGACTGGCCCAGACCCGCGCCGACAGCGGCAACAGGGCAACGGCCAGGCTGAATATGGCCCAGACCAGGGTCCAGATCGTAAAACCGATGTAGAACAAGCTACTGCGAATGGTGCGTATCACGGAATGCCGAGAATGGCGTGTACTGCCGCGTTAAGATCAGCGAAAACAGGGATGCCCGCCGCTTCTGCTTCCAGACGCATGCTTTGGCCTTTGCCCGTCAGCACCAGCACGGGTCGTGCACCGGCTTCACGCGCGGCGACCAGATCGCGCATACTGTCGCCAATGGCGGGAACCTGTTCCAGCGAGGTCTGTAGGCGCTCCTGGATCTCGTGAAACAGGCCGGGCGCTGGCTTGCGACACGCGCATTCTGCTTCCGGAGCGTGGGGACAGAAGAAAATCGCATCTATCCGACCGCCTACGGCGGCCAGTGCCTGACGCATGCGCTGATGGATAGCGGTCAGGGTACGGATATCGAAAAGCCCCCGGCCTACACCAGACTGATTGGTGGCTACCACCACCTGGTAGCCGGCGCGGTTCAGACGCGCGATAGCCTCCAGACTGCCCGGAATGGGGCGCCACTCGGCGGGAGATTTGATAAAGGCGCTACTGTCCTCGTTGATGACGCCGTCACGATCGAGGATGACGATTTGCCCCATCAGACCCCCTGTAACTGCGAGAAGTCAGCGATATGCAGAAACGCCTCCTGGAGTTGGGCAAGCAGAGCGAGACGATTCTGGCGTAGCACCGGCTCTTCGGCAAGGACCATGACCCTATCAAAAAATTGATCGACCGGGGGACGCAAGCCCGCGAGCAGGTCTAAAGCGGCGGCATAGTGGCGTTTTGCGAACTGCCCATGGACGGGCTGCGCCAGGGCTTGCCAGTGTTCCCAGAGTGCGCTCTCTGCGGGATCCGTAAAGTGCCGCGGGTCTACCCGCCAGTCGGCGGAGAGGGTTTCCTTGCGTAATAAATTGTTAATCCGTTTGATCAGCGCTGCCAGAGCATCCGCTGCCGCATGCTCGGCCTGGAAAAGGGCGAGGGCTTCAAGACGCTGGAGTGCGTCCAGTGGCTCGTAGGGTTGGCGGCTGAGCACGGCGGCGATCTGGTCAGCACGGAAGCCCTCCTCCCGGAAATAGACCCGCAACCGATCCTGAAAGAAATCGAGCACCGCAGTCCGCGTCTCCGTTCTGTTCCTGGCAAAAGCGCTGCCGTAAGCGGCCAGCGTACTTGCTACCGCCTCGTCCAGGTTCAGAGGCACCCGAGCATCCAGCACAATCCGCAGTACCCCCAGTGCGGCGCGGCGCAGGGCGAAAGGGTCGCGGTCACCGGTAGGGACTTTGCCGATGGCGAAAAAGCCGCAGAGGGTGTCCAGTTTATCAGCAATGGCCAGGCACTGTCCGTGCGCATCTGCCGGGGTTTCATCGTCGCGACCACTAGGCATGTAATGCTGGGCAATGGCGGTGGCAACATGGACGTTTTCACCGTCATGCCGGGCGTAGTGGCCGCCCATGATGCCCTGCAATTCCGGGAACTCGCCCACCAGACCGCTGAGCAGGTCACTTTTGCAAAGCCCTGCGGCGCGGCCCATGTCGCTCGCATCTACTGCGAAGTGCGGCGCGAGGGCTGCTGCAAGTATCTGCAGGCGCGTGGTTTTGTCGAAAATGCTGCCGAGGCCGTCCTGAAACAGCACCTCGGCAAGTGCGGCTCGTCGCGTCTGCAAGGAAACCTGGCGATCCTGATCCCAGAAGAAGGCGGCGTCAGCCAGTCGGGCACGCAGTACCCGGTTATTTCCGTTGATGACGACCTGCGCATCCAGGCTATGCAGGTTCGCCGCGAACAGATAATGGCGCACCAGACGACCATCCTGATTGCGCAGGGGGACGTAGCGCTGGTGCTGCATCATGACCGTAATGAGCGCTTCTTCTGGTACCCGCAAATAGTCTTCGGCGAAAGTGCCGGCGAGAATGACCGGCCATTCGTTGAGTCCGGTGATCTCGTCCAGCAAGGCTTCCGGCAGGATGGGGATGACGGCCATCTCACCGGCCAAGGCTGCTATTTTGCTGGCAATGCGCGCGCGACGCCCGGCAAAATCTGCCATCACTTTTGCCTGCAATAAAGACTCGGCGTAATCGGCAGGGGTGGTAATCTGGACCGACTGGGGATGATGGACGCGATGCCCGAAACTTTCTCCGCCGGCATTCAGACCAAAAATATGCCAGTCCAGCACCTGCTGGCCCTGACGCAGCAAAAGCCAGCGCACCGGACGCAGGAAACTATCGGGACGTGCCCCCCAATGCATACGTTTGCGCAGGGGCAAGCTGGCCACCAGTTTGCTGGCAATCTCGGGTAACAGGAGATGACTGTCCTGGGCCGCGCCGACTTCCCGCCAGGCAAGGACGGGGCCTTTGTCCGTCTCCAGGGTGAGCAGATCGTCAACGCTGACCCCGCAGGAGCGGGCAAAGCCCTCTGCCGCCGCCGTGGGCTTACCCTGCGCATCACGGGCGCGCTCTACGGGCGGGCCACGACGCAGGGTTTCCTGCGGCAGACTCTGCCGGGACACGTCTTTAATCCAGAGGGCGAGTCGTCGCGGGGTGACATAGCCGCAGATGTTCCCATACTGCAACCCGGCCTTGTCCAGCAATTGGCCCACGATCTCGGTCGCGGCATCCTGCAGGGGTACTTGTTCCCGCGCCGGTAATTCTTCACAACCTAGTTCCAGCAGGAGATCTTCAGGCGCTGACATCTTGGCTCCGCAGT
>NZ_JAGDVS010000184.1:0-3398 GCF_023255755.1 Acidithiobacillus sp.
TCACAACCTAGTTCCAGCAGGAGATCTTCAGGCGCTGACATCTTGGCTCCGCAGTAAAGGATGACCCAGGGCGGCACGCGCTTCGGCATAGTTCTCGGCGACGCCACGGGCGAGAGTACGGACGCGACCGATGAATCGCGCGCGCTCGTTGACGCCGATGGCATGGCGGGCATCCAGCAGGTTGAAGGTGTGGGAGCAGTCCAGTATCCGTTCGTAGGCGGGTAGGGGGAGCTGCGCCGCCAGCAACGCACGGCAGTCTTTTTCTGCCTGGTCGAAGCGCTGGAAGAGGTCTTCTACCGGGGCCAGCTCAAAATTATAGCGGGATTGCTCCACTTCGTTCTGATGAAACACATCTCCGTAGAGGACGCCGGGGGTCCACACGAGGTCGTAAACACTTTCTACGCCCTGCAGGTACATGGCCAGCCGTTCCAGGCCATAAGTGACTTCGCCCATGACCGGATGACAATCCAAGCCACCCACCTGCTGGAAATAGGTGAACTGGGTGACTTCCATCCCATTCAGCCAGACTTCCCAGCCCAGACCCCAGGCACCCAGAGTTGGTGACTCCCAGTCATCTTCGACAAAACGGATATCCTGCACCCGGGAATCAATGCCAAGGGCCGCCAGCGATTCGAGGTAGAGTTCCTGCAGGTTCACCGGATTAGGTTTGAGCACCGCCTGAAACTGATAGTAGTGCTGGAGACGATTGGGATTATTCCCGTAACGGCCATCCGTGGGACGCCGGGAGGGCTGCACATAGGCGGCACGCCATGGTTCGGGGCCAATGGCCCGCAGGAAAGTGGCAGGGTGGAAGGTGCCGGCACCCACCGGCATATCCATGGGCTGGAGTAGAACACAGCCTTGATCGGCCCAGAAGCCTTGCAGCCGCTGGATGATTTCCTGGAAAGTCATACGGATCTCTGACAGAAGTTTCGCGCATTATGGCCCAATGCAACCAGTCCTGTGAAGGGCGCCTTCCTGCCTGCATGCCCGGAATGGCTTCAAAGCAGTTCGGCAATCCCCGCAGCCCCCCGCTTCGCGTCGAGAAATACCAGTCCAAGCTTCGCTTCTTTGCGCGCAATGACGGTTAAGACGGCATCCGGGCCAGCGTGAATAAGCAGGACGTAGCCGTTATCGCCCTTGATCATGACCTGTTCCAACTCGCCCCGCGCCAGTTCTACGGCAGTGCGGTCGCCCAGAGAAAGCATCGCCGCCGCCATGGCACCGACCCGGTCTTCATCCATGGTCGAAGAAAGCAGTGAGGCGATAGTGAGGCCGTCGGTAGAAATCACGGCTGAGGCCTCAATGTCCGCAGAAGACCCGTTCAGATCACTGAGGATGGATTTAAGCATTTCTTCACGCATTTTTGTTCTCCTGATGGCTTGATAATGAGAGTGTATGAAAGGGATATGGTTTTAGCGATAGCGTTTGTCTAGATCTTGTATCAGCGTAACGAATGATTGATTCTGCAGGCGGGGTGTACCGTTGACGACGAGCATGAAACGTTGCTGACCGATGAATAACGGCCAGAACCCCAGTTCAGAACGCCCCGCGGGATCGAGCAGTCCCCAGGTCTCGGTGTTGACACGCAGGTTGTTTTTCAGCAAACGGTCATGCCTGGACTGCAAGGAGAGCAGGTCTGCCGAAAGTCCGGCGAGTTCTTCTGCGGCTTCATGGGTGTAGCCGGCTGCGGCGAGATAAAAGCCATTTTCGTCGGCGAGGAGTGTCTTCTGTACATCGGAGAGTTGCGCGAGGAGGGGCGGTAACGCATCTTCCAGGCGTTTATCCTCTTGCTGACGTGGATGCGCGGTGCCCCGTAATAAACCCAGTCGTTGCAGGCGGAAAATGCTGCGCAAGGCCTCCTCTTCATTCGCAGACTGCGTCCAATGCTGTGCGGCCTTGATGCTAAAAGGGGCTCGGTGTCCTTCTCGTAAAATACGTAAAAGAACGGTCCGGTTTCCTTCCTGATCCGGACTGGATGTGGCATAAAAGGCCCCGGCTGGTGTCACTTCACCATAAAGATCAGCGCTGGTGGCGACCAGTTCGATACTCATAACTGATCCCCGATTCCAGGATCAATGGAGTAAAGAAGTGCCATAACCAGATTTTTAACGTCGTCCTTGTTACGACCATCCACTTCGAAAATCGGTGGAATGGGATTAAGCATCCGTAGATCAGCGGTCACTTCTGGGAGCATATTGACGTATGCTGCTATCTGGGGCTGCGCCTGGACATCCGTTTTTGAAACCCCGATGACTACCGGAACGTCGGCAATGAACTCTTTGAAGGCATGGAGAAAAAAGTGCAGATCTTTTTTCGGGTTAGGGCGGGTAT
Source organism: Acidithiobacillus sp. (assembly GCF_023255755.1). Lineage (GTDB taxonomy): Bacteria > Pseudomonadota > Gammaproteobacteria > Acidithiobacillales > Acidithiobacillaceae > Acidithiobacillus. The sequence continues at coordinate 2,335 of NZ_JAGDVS010000184.1, forward strand.
TGTCCAGCATCAGGATGAGGCCCAGACCACCGGTGGTGAGAATGTCCCACATGAAATCGAAACGTTCCTGGCCAGGGGTGCCGTACAGGTGAATTTTAGTGCTCTCATCCAGCTTCAGTACGCCGTAATCCATCGCCACGGTGGTGTGACCTTTGCGATTCAGCGTCATATCCGAAGCCTGGGCGTCAGTGGAGATAATTGGAATATCTGACAATGCTGAAATGGCCGTTGTTTTGCCCACACCAACAGGACCGGTAAAGATAATTTTATTGTCTTCTCTCACAACGTGGCTCCTTCAATATGATTTTTGCCTAAGCGCTCTTTGCGTCCGCATTTTACAGCCCTGAAATGCGGGCAAGGAGACGGCCCAGGAAGCTTCTTTTGGCAGCGGGTATTTCTGCAGGCATTGGCGCATTGGGCGTCACTGGCTGGATGCGGTTATCGGGATTCTCTGCCGTGTTGTAGCGCAACAGTCCTAAGCTGTCTGCGGCTGCAAGAAAGTTGAAAAGATCATGAGGCTCGACGCGTAACATCTTCACCGTCAATGCCGGAGATGCCGGAGAACGGGCCAGAAAAGCCGCTAAGCGCAGTGCGTCAGGCAACATGGTGAGTCGCGTCAGGTTGGGCCATTGCTTCAATTGCACGGGGGCGTGGATTTGGAGGTTCTGGCTGAGACGCCCATCAGCCGTCCACGCACCCATTTGCCAGAGTAGAGACTGAAGGGTGAGGCGCCGTGTGGATGCATGAGCGGGAACGTCAGTGTTATTCGGGGCACGCATTTGCAGCCGCGGGTACTCTTCTCGCGCCAGCGATTTGAGATGCTCATCGTCCGACAGCAAGATGGCCTGATCAGCCATCGGGTCTAATCGCAGAATAACCTGTTGCTGGCTATCCACAATAATGGCTGACGACTGATCACGCCGGATAATCTGCAAAAGTCCCAGCAGACCCGCCTGAGGGTTGAAATGACGTATTTCTTCAGGGCGCAGTAGCGGAGCGGGACGTGGCGCAACGCCAGGCTTTGAAACAGATGGGGTTGCGGCGGCAGGCGATGGGGCAGGGGG
>NZ_JAGDVS010000184.1:3408-26470 GCF_023255755.1 Acidithiobacillus sp.
GGCAGGGGGTGTGGATAGCGCGGGGATCGCGACCTCGGGCCGGATGGGCATGACCGTAGCGCTGCTCCTGCCTGCTGGTTTTCCGAGAGCGGGGCCACTATTCAGTAACAGCTCCAGTGCTGGAAACAGGGTTTCCATACGTATGGGTTTCTGCAAAACCGGGAACATACTATCGGCTTGCGGGAAAACGCTCGTCAGGAGGATACGTTGTTCCGGTTGTTCCCCATGCAATCGATGAGCAATAGCCATACCCTCTGCACCATCCACATCAATAATGGTCACTGCAGATGCTTGCGTATCACCGAGATCCAGCAGTTGATAATGGCGCCGGGTAAACATTTTGAAGGCCATACGGAAGACGGCTTCTTTGCGTGCATCCATCCCGATGCTGCGAACGAGGATACTATCGCTATTAGAGGGGTTTTTCGTCATGATCAAATCCTAAATGATCTGTCGTTGCGGGTAGCGCTGGAGGCGTTCAGCCAGGCCGAACATTTGGCGCATGATATCTTCATTGGGCTGCGTATCTGTTGTAAGAATCGATTTGATGAATTGGGAAAAGCGCTCGCGGGCGTCCATCCGTTCGTACATTTCAAGGAGCGGCCCATAATAAATGCTATGGTCCGGTTGAGCTAATGTGGCCTTCTCCAGAAGATCTACGGCTTCATCTACCTGCCCATACTCCAGAAGCAGGTTGAATTCCTCGATAATGCTGTCCTCACCGCCCTTCGGAGTGATCTGATGATCGCGGCGGATTTCTTCCGTTACCAGCGGAGGATTGCTCAGTGGTATGGCAGTGATGGGCAGGTAAAGCCCGTACTGCTCGGCCAGCCCGGCGAGAACATGCTCTTCTCCGTCACTCTCGGCAAGGAGGGTCCACAGGTCATGCTTACCCAATCGCTGGCCGCGGTGCAGCAATCGCGTTCGCAAAGCGCTACCTGCACCCCACAAGGTAATATAGAGCTGAAGGAGGGATTCAGCGTAGGGCGCGCATCGCCGCTGGACGTAAAGCATCTCCAAAAGGGTGACCTGGAGGATGAGTTTGCGGGGATCGAGAATAATGTTACGGCGTAACAGACGCTCGGCCTCAGGATATTGGCGACACGTCAGCAAATGGCGTGCGGCAACGAGGGGCGAAATCAGTCCGGCCACTACCTCGTATTCCTCCTCATCCAGCGGCGTGATGTCATCGGACCCGGTCAGCAGTATGGCACCTGTGCCCACAGAGCTGTTCTTTAAATCCCCGCCCGATAACTGCTCTGTCTTTGCAACGAATCCAGACAGATCCAGCGGCTCCGGATTGACGATGGCTTGCTCTAGCTCCTTCTGTGCACCCATGAGTGAGGAGGATGCCGCTGATTGTGGTGCATGGGTAGCGTGGGTGATGACCGCGGCAATCTGCGCGCCGTTCACCCCTAAATTCTCTGCGGTTACCCGCAGTTGCAGGTTTTGTGGATCCAGTTTCAGCCCTTCCAAAACGAGATCCTGGGCCTCTGCGCCAGGGATGGCACGCGAATCATTGAGTTTTTCTAAAAGTTCAGCGAAGTGATCAATATCAGGAATTTCACGATAGATCGAGAGGAGCCGACGCATCTGCTGAATGTTATCGGGGTTGTGATCCACGTACCAGCTCAGGGACGTGGCCGCCTGTTCCAGGTGGCCATAGGAAAGATAAATCTCCACCTCGTCGAGAATGCTGGTTTCATTGACCTGCATAGAGGAAGTTATTTCCGGCGTGGCGTTGGCTGGACCGGTTTTAATAGCTGGGACTGCTTGTGTCGGACTTCCCCTGCTCCCGCGGGCATTGCGCAACGTGCCCGCGGCCTTGAGGAGCTTCTGTCTGCGCAATACCTTCCACAGCCCGGTCAAGACGACCAAGGCCACGAGGAAAGCTATAATAATCAGACTGCCGAGGGGCAATTCCATGCAGGAATCTCGCTTCAGGATGAACGTGGCTTTGCTTCTTTGTCGCTGTTAGCCCTGTAGATAGGCGTTTTAATGGTGCTGTCAATGTGCGAAGAGGTCGGCAATTTCATGGATGCGCCTTGTGCTGGGACGCTGCGCAGCCGGAGAGGCGCCTGCCGTGGCCGCGTAACCCGTAAATAATGCAGGCAAAGCGTTTACGATGAGGGGGAGACGTTCCCGACTCACCGTGGCCAGCCGCCACTCGGCACGCCATCCATGAACGGGATGGCAAGTGCAAATTGCGACACCCCAGCCGCGCTCCTGCACTGACCATTGATGCTCGGCGACGCATAATTGGTGCTGTTGCGGCGTGTGCTTCAGGCCGACGTAGGGGCCAGCATAGGGCACGTGCAGATCGCCAGCCAGATCAGCCAGCATGTGATCGAGACGATGCAGCGCATCGCGTAACAACGCACTGGAAGCAGGTTTACTGCCTACCGCGTTTTTCAAAAATATCAGGTGTGGTGATTCCATACAGGCCTCCTTTTACTTTATGATTATGACGGTAATGCAGGGCGCTGCCAATGCGCGCGCGGTGGATGGTTTTTTTTTGCTTTTTCAATGTGCCGCAAACAGGAAAATAAATAATGCGAAAACAGTTAGGTATCTGGTTTCTTGCAGCTTTCGTAGGGTATGCTGCGACGGCAGCAGGCGCCAGTGTATATGCTTTGCCCGCTCAGGGTAATATTGTCGGGGCCCTTAAGGCGGTAACCACTCATAGCGACGATACGCTTTTGGATATCGGGCGTTTCTATGACCTGGGTTACAATCAGGTGACGGCGGCCAACCCTGGTGTTAATCCCTGGCTCCCCGGCCAGGCCAGTAAGGTGGTTATTCCTGCCGAGTATGTTTTACCGCCAAAGCCATGGACCGGTATCGTCGTAGATATTCCGGCACGGCGGATATACTATTTTCCAGCGAATGACCGGGTGGTATACACCTATCCTGTTGGTGTCTTTTTGCCGGGCTGGAAGGAGCATTTGACGGCCACGCAGATTATTGCCAAGTTTAAAATGCCCGCATGGAATGTTCCCAAAAATATCCACGCATGGTTTGAGAAGAAATTTCACATGGATATCCCATGGTACTGGCCACCCGGTGCAGAAAACCCCATGGGGGAGCTGGCGATGGAGACCGGGCTCTCCGGCATCTTTATCCATGGTACTTACCATCCCTGGGGGGTTGGTATGCGGGCCAGTCAGGGTTGTTTCCAGATGTTCCCGGAGAATGTCGCGCAACTTTTTCCCATGGTTCCGGTGGGTACCCCGGTGCGGATCATTGATCAGCCCAACCTTGTGGGGGTGCGTGATGGGCAAATCTACCTGCAGTCATACAAGCCGATGCATGCCTATCACCAAAAAGGCATCCCGGATTTGCAGCGTGCCGTTATGACGATCAAGTCTTTTATGGTGCAGAATCGCATCAATCAGGATATCGATTGGGACAAGGTCCGACGTATCGTGGCGGAGCACAACACCGTGGCACTCCCCATTGGGGTCGACGCGCCAAGTTATGAAACGCTGGCTGCCGCACTTCCCGCAACGCCTTATGCGTATGCGCCTTACGGTCCGGCGGCGAATGGCGCTGCGGTACCGCCGCCATTAGCTTTGGCGGGCGTCGCCGATCAGGAACATCTGCATGTCCAGGTGACTTTCCCTGATCAGAAGCCGTAGAAAAGTCGCTCCCTCCTCAGGGCTGTGGGACTAGTGACCGCCCCCGATCCCTTGCTCCTGAATCCAGAGCCAAAACAGCCCGAGGTACTCGTGACTTGCCTCGCTGCTGATTTCCAGGTAGATGGCTCGCGGCAGCCAGCTCTCCAGCCGGAGTCCACTCACCCGATCCAGACGGTAATCGGTGGGAACGGGGATCACTTTCACGTCAGCGTGGCGGAACCAGGCGGCCGCCCGTGGCATATGCAGCGCGGAAGTCACTAGGTATGCCTGGTGGACATTGTGCCGGGCCAGCAATGCTGCGCTGTCTGTCGCGTTGGCGGCCGTATTGTAGGACTGGGTTTCCGGCCAGATGGGGCTTTGTACGCTCAGATCCTGGCGCAGGATGGACTCCATGGTGACCGCCTCGGGCGGGGCGCCTAGTCGCGGAGCGCCACCACTGGGAATTAAGGGGAGCCCAGTTCGTTTGGCCAGTTGCGCTGCCGCCATCAGGCGCACGAGGGTACGTGCATTCGCTGTTTCCTGGTCCGACTCTGGGGATTGCATGACCTCCCCGCCCCCTAACACGACAATCGCCTGGGGAACATCGGCACCACGTAGCGGTTGCACCAGTGGCGGATAGCGATCTTCTAAGGGCAACAGGAGAAGTCGCGCTCCTACCGCAGTAGAGAAAAAATAGAGGGTGCCCAGCGCGAGCAGAATGAGCACCCGGCCGAAATAGCGCCACCCCACAATTTCTGCCAGCCAACCGATAGCGGCGAGGATGAACAAGACACCCGGTGGCTGCAGCAGTGCTGAGGCCAGGGTCAATGTAGTGGTGTAGCGCAACAGCATAACCCTGGCTCCGCTCAGTCCCCGCCCATTTCATGGAAACTGCGCTCGGCATGGTAGGAAGATCGTACCAGTGGCCCGCTGGCAACGTGGCGGAATCCCATAGCCATGCCATCTTGCTGTAACTGCCGAAATTCCTCTGGCAGAACGAATCGCGCGACCGGCAGATGATGGCGGGAGGGTGCCAGATACTGCCCGAGGGTGAGTAGCTCGCATCCCGCCTGCCGCAGATCTCGCATCACTGCGCGGATTTCATCGAGTTCCTCGCCCAGACCAAGCATCAGCCCGGATTTTGTGGGGACATGAGGATGCTGTGCCTTAAAGGCAGTGAGTAGTTGCAGCGAGTGACGGTAATCCGCACCGGGCCTGGCCTGTAAATACAGGCGCGGTACGGTTTCCAGATTATGATTGAAGACGTCTGGCGGTGTCTCCTGGAGTGCTGCCAAGGCCCTCTCTGCCCGACCGCGAAAATCCGGTACGAGGATTTCTATGTGCAGTTCCGGACAACGTTCACGCAACGCTGAGATGACCTGGGCAAAGTGCTGGGCGCCGCCATCGCGGAGATCATCACGGTCTACGGAGGTAATGACGACAAAGCGTAGTTTCATACTTGCCACGGTCTGGGCAAGGTGGACAGGTTCCAGAGGATCGGGTACTTGCGGACGGCCATGCGCCACGTCACAGAAGGGGCAGCGACGGGTACAAACGTCTCCCAGGATCATGAAGGTCGCCGTCCCACCGCCGAAGCATTCTCCCAGGTTGGGGCAGGAGGCTTCTTCACAGACCGTGTGGAGGCCCGCTGTACGCAGGATCTTTTTGAGCCTGTCTACCTCTGGGGACAATGGTGATCGTACCCGCAACCACTGGGGCTTGGGCTGGCGTTCGGACTTTACCGGAATGATGGGTATGGGGTTGCGTGCGGTCTTTTCGGCACCGCGCTCGGCTTTTTTAGACTGGTGTTGGGGGTCCATGTCAGGCCCCTCCTTTTCTTAAGGGGCGATCCAGGCTGATAGCCAATTCCGCCATCAGGGTTTCGGCAACATCGTGGCTTGGCCAGTTCGGACAGAGGTCGTGCACCTGAGTGACAGCGAGATTGACCATGCCACAAGGATGAATACGCTGGAAGGGGCTCAGATCCATCTCCGTGTTGAGGCTGAGGCCGTGGTAACTGCGACCGCGCTGAATACGCAGGCCCAGGGAGGCGATTTTGGCATCGCCCACATAGACTCCGGGAGCATCGCGACGCGCATGAGCGCTCACGCCATGTTGCCGGAGCAGACGAATGACGGCTTGTTCCATGGCGGTGGTTAAGCTGCGGACGTTGATTCCCATACGGGGTAGATCAATGAGCAAATAGACTACCCATTGTCCGGGTCCATGATAGGTGACTTTACCACCGCGATCACTGCGAATAACCGGAATAGGGCCGGGGTCGAGAACGTCAACCGCGTCGGCATTGCGTCCGAGGGTAAAGACCGGGGGATGCTGGAGAAGCCATATCTGGTCCGGGGTATCGGCGTCTCGCTGTGCCGTGAATTCGCGCATGGCGTCCAGCACTGTAAAGTAAGGGAGTAGGCCCGGCCAGCAGCGAACGAGTAGCGGTGTATTCATAAGCAGAGGATCACGCCGTCGATCTCTTTGACGGATGTATAAATAGCGAGGAGGTGCTCATGGCTGCTGACCTCCAGGGAAACCGTGACGGCCTGATATTGCCCCTGGCTGCTGGGTCGGCAAGAGAAGGCCGTGTCCGGCAAATCCGCCGCATGAGGCGCGATTGCCGCCCGCACCGCCGCGAGCAGATCAGTGTGCTGACCAATGGCTTTGACATGGTGCAGGTGTGGAAAGTCTTCTGCTGGATTTTTTTCGGTTTCCATAGCGTTTCGTAACCCCCTCGTGTCATCGTCGGACAGGACCAATTCATGGCGTCGAGTATCATGGTAAGTCTTCCTCCGCCTGAGGTGAAGACCTGCCATAGCTTCGGCATTTTGCTTATAGCGCGCTGCTGATCTTGTGGAAGATCTGCGCTATCCAGCCCGCCTTCTCCACAGAAGTCTGGGCAACAACAGGCACGGACTTCAGTGCTTTGCCATCCAGCAGGAATACGAGCCGCCCGACGACCGCACCTTTCTTCAGCGGAGCCTGGAGATTGGGTGCAATCTCCACCACGCGTTGTAGCTCGGAAAAATGTCCTTTCGGAACGGTAATGTTTACGATCTGTTCGACGCCCACAGGGATATGCATGGGCGATAAATCGCTGCGGGTGATCTCGCTGACTTTTTCCCCGGCAGTATAAACCGAATGGTTAACGAAAAAGCGGTATCCATAATCCAGCAGGGCTTCGACGGCATTGGTGCTGCCGGCCCAGCTCGGCCCGCCGAGAACAACGGCAATCAGGCGGCGGCCATTCCGGGTGGCGGTGGCATCGATACAATAGCCGGAGGCATCGGTCAGACCGGTTTTCAGGCCATCCACCGTGGGGTCACGGAAAAGCACCGGGTTCCAGCTCCGCTGGGTAATACCATTGTAGGTATAAGACTTTTCCCTGGTGATCTGGATCACTTGTGGGAACTGTTGAATGAAGGCGTGCGACAGTTTGGCGACATCCAGCGCGGTCGTATAGAGATTGTTGTCTGGCAGGCCATCGACATTGCTGTAATGGGTATTGTGCAGATTGAGGCGCAGAGCCATATCGTTCATCAGTGTGACAAAGCCCGACTGACTGCCCCCCACCGCTTCGGCAAGCGTTACCGCCGCATCGTTCCCTGAATCAATCAGCAATCCATGCAGCAATTGATCGACATTTGCCGGATCATTGGGCTGGACAAACATACTGGAGCCCCCTGTCTTCCAGGCCGTATTGGAGATAGGGACGTTTTCCTTAGGAGTCAGGGTGCCGCTCTGAATAGCCTGATAGGTCAGATAGGCCGTCATCAGCTTGGTGAGGCTGGCCGGCGCGCGGCGCAGGTTTTCACTTTTAGCCGCGATGATCTGTCCGGTATCGTAGTCCATCAGCACATAGCTGACGATGGCTGGCAAGGCCGGTGCAGGTGGTGTGGGCAGCATGGGCATCGGGGTTGCGGCAAGCGCCCAGGGTGCGAGACACAAGCCGACGAACAAGACGAGCATTCTGGTGATCAGGGTAGTACGGACAATCATGAGGGGCCTCAGTGGTGAGCGCTGATCGGAATTTGGAATGGTTTTGGGTAGGTCTGGAATTATAGCGATGCCCCGGCAGAAAGCCATGCCCGGGAGCGGAAGGCAGCATCCAACACCCAGCGCTTTTTTGGGGAGAAATCGCATTATTCATGTGTGCGCGGATGGGCGTGGACCGACATCAGGATACCCAGCCCGACCATAAAGGTCAGCATAGCTGTTCCGCCATAGCTTATCAGTGGCAGAGGCACTCCTACCACGGGAAGGATCCCTGTGGTCATACCCATATTGATGAAAATATAAAGGAAGAAAGTCAGGCTCAGGGTGCCGGCAATGAGGCGACCGAAGGAATCTCGGCTCTCATAGGCGATTACCAGGCCGCGCAAGACAATGAGCAGGTAGGTGGAGATGAGGACAATGACTCCGACCAGGCCAAACTCCTCGGCAAATCCCGCAAAAACGAAGTCGGTTTGGGCTTCTGGCAGGAAATCGAGGTTAACCTGGGTTCCGTTGAACCAGCCCTTTCCCCAAAATCCACCAGAACCTACGGCGATCATGCTCTGAATGATATGGTATCCCGCACCGAGGGGGTCGCGTTGGGGATCCAGGAAAGTCAGGATGCGCTCTTTTTGGTATCCGTGCAGAAAATGCCAGAGTACCGGCCCGCTGACCGCGACCAGAATGACGAGCCCGACAAACCAGCGGCGGCGCACCCCCGCCAGCCACATCATGAAGACCCCGGCAGCGCCAATTTGTGCGGCTGTGCCGAGGTCTGGTTCCTTGGCGATGAGCAAAAAGGGGATGGCAATGAGCACAAATCCCGCGATAGCAGAAAGCCAGTGGCGGACGTTTTCCTGTTGAGAATAATAATAGGCGAGGAACAGGGGCAGGGCGAGCTTCATCAGTTCCGAGGGCTGAAAGGTCAACGGCCCGACTCCCAGCCAGCGGCGTGCGCCAAGACTGGTTTTGCCCGCCACGAGGGTGATGGCGAGCAGGATAATACCTATGGCGTACAAGGCGGGTGCCCAGGCGCGAATGCGCTCAGGTGGCGTATTTGCGACGATTACCAGCACGACGATGCCGACAGCGAATCGCAAAAGCTGAGCAAGCACCACGCGGATACTTTCCTGGCTGCCGCTATATAGCACCGCGAGGCTGATGAGCATGAGTATCACGATACCCGTCATGAGCGCCGGATCCAGTTTCCGCAGCGGCCGCAGCAGGCGAATGCGCCAGTTCATGGGTTGATCTCCGACGCTGTCACCGTATTGAGGTAGGCGTCGATTACCGCTCTGGCAACGGGGCCGGCAGTACGGCCTCCGTGGCCACCATGTTCGACAACTACCGCCACCGCGATGCGCGGATGGTCGGTAGGCGCATAGGCGATAAAAAGTGCGTGATCCTGCCAAAGTTGGTTCGTATTATGCAGGACTCGACCAGAGTCATTACGCTGCGCATGGTGTATCTGAGCTGTGCCGGTTTTGCCAGCAATGGTATGGAAATCATTGGCCAGCGATTTGCCGGTACCGGAAGTCACGGCATCACGCATCGCATCCTGAATAACGGCAATGTCGTCTGGCGAAAAATCCAGGGCTTGCGTCACGCTGTCGGGCGATTGTTCCACATGAGGTGTTACCAGTCGGCCACCGTTAGCGATACTGGCAGTGGCACGTGCCAACTGGAGTGGGGTACTCAGCAGGTAACCCTGTCCTATTCCCATCATTACTGTCTGTCCTTGATACCACGTCTGGCCGTAGCGCTGGCGCAGCCAGTCCGGGGAGGGGACTACACCCGTGGATTCCCCGGGTAAATCCACTCCACTGCGCTGACCGAAGCCAAAATGAGCGAGACCGTTGCCGAGCTGGGTGACGCCGAGGCGCATGGCGATTTGGTAGAAATATACGTCATTGGAATCACGAATAGCTTCGCGCAGATTTTCCGCACCATGACCACCGGGCTTCCAGTCGTAATACTTGTGCTTAGTGCCGGGGATCTGGTAGTAAGCGCCGCCAGCGAGCCGCTGATCATCGGTGACGGCCTTGTCATGCAGGGCGTTGAGTGCCACAAAAGGCTTGATGGTAGAGCCCGGAGGATAGCTGCCCCGCAGGAACCGGTTGGTCATGGGCGTGCCCGGATCGTCCCGAAGTCTGGTCCATACGGCGGTGCTCAGGCCATCGACGAAAGCATTCGGATCGAACGCGGGTGCCGAATAAGCGGCGAGTACACCACCATTCTGCGGATCCAGTGCTACTACGGCGCCTTGCTGCCCGGCCATGGCCCGGGCGGCAGCCTGCTGTACGGCGAGATCCAGAGTCGTATGGAGCGTCGTTCCCTGCTGGGCCGAGTTGCACAACCGGGAGTGTAATGTGCGTCCGCGGGCATCGACTTCTACCTCCTGATTGCCGGGTTGGCCTTTCAGCAGTGCTTCATACTGCGCTTCCAGACCGTTTTTGCCGATGCTATCCAGCCCGGCGTAGTCCGCGGTCTGGTTTTCACTGATTTCCGCAGGCGTCAGGCGGCCCACATAGCCCAATACATGGGCGAAGAGCGAACCATAGGGATAGTGGCGTTTAATCCGAGTCTGTATTTCCACCCCCGGAAATTGATGGCGCTGCACGGCAAATGCTGCCAGCTCATCAGGATTGAGATCGCGACGAAGGAGGACGGGTTGATAGGGATGCGCATGCGCCAGATCATGGTTGAAACGTTTCTGATCCTCCGCATTGATGGGTAATATCTTCTGCAGGCGGTGGATGGTTTCGACCAAATGGATGGCCTTGTTTGGCGTGATCGCAAGTGCGAAGCTGGTCCGGTCATCAGCGAGTACCTGCCCACGTCGATCGAGAATACGGCCGCGCAGGGGGGCGATCGGCAGCAAGGCAATAATGTTATGGGTGGATTGGGTGGCGTAGTGGTCGTGGTCCCAGACCTGCAGCCTGAATACCTGTATAGCTACTATGGTCGTAAGCAGAGCGATCAATCCCGCCACGACGAGAAGCCGGCCGACGAATAGCCGATGCTCCTGGGCGGGCTGTAATGCGTTCATATATGTCGCGGGCGTAATGCGTGACGCAGATAATCGAGCGCCAGCGTAAAAAGTGGCCACAGCAGGGCGCCGATCAAGGGTCCCAAGAGTAGAGAAAAATGCCAGGTGATGGCACCTGCCCAAGCCTGCCACAACCAGACCAGCAAACGCTGCATTAGCAATAATAGAAATATAAAGAACAACTGCTCCCAGGACGACAGGCCGCGGACTCTGCCAAGGCCAGTGTAGAGCAGATAAATCATAATAACCCCAGCGATAGCCTGAGCTCCCAGCACATCCCCGAGTACCATATCCTGAAGCAGACCGATCAGCCAGACGATGGTGAAGCTTAGTTCAGAGCTGCTGCTGATCGCCCAGTAGAGCAGCAGCAGAGCAACAAAATCAGGATGGAGTAACGCATAAAGCGGACCGCAGGGGATGGTTTCTGCTGTAAGTGCGAATAAAAAGCCGAGAATGAGCGCGATGGCGATCATGGCGTTGCCGCGGGCCGCGAGGATAGGGTATCCCAGAGCATAAGCACCGTGCTCAGTTGTCCCAGACGAACGGCCGGTTGTACCATAATCTGTGCAAAGGAGTGGTCACCATTACGGACGATCGCAGAAATCGTGCCGACATTCAGTCCCGGCGGGTAGCGCCCACCTAAGCCAGAGGTGACCAGTCTATCGCCGACCTTCAGGGCGGTGTTGCGCGGTTGAAAGGGTACCGCAAGGCTGTCAATATTTCCCCTGCCGTCTACCAGCAAGGGGGTGTCTGAGTCTGCGGGCTGTACGGGAATGCTGCTGTCCAGGTCAGAAAGCAGAGCCACCTGACTGCTCATAGGCGAAACACCGACTACCTGGCCCGCCACTCCCCCTGCGGCAAGAACCGGCTGTCCGACAAATACTCCCGCGCGCGCCCCCATGTTGACGATTAACAACTGGCTACTGGGTGAAAAGTTCTGCGCGATAACCTGCGCGACGGCCACTTTCCCGGGCGGCTGGGGGATGCTATCGAGTAACGCAAGAAGCTGACGGTTTTCGTTACGCAGGATATCCGCTTCTAATAGTTTGGGTTCGACACCGACGAGTTCAGCGTGTAGTCTGATATTTTCGGACTCTAGCTCAGCACGGCTTTGCAGGTAGTTGTCAGCCTGCTGCCAGAAGCTGGTTCCCTGCATACTGATCCACTGCACAGGATAAGCCATGGTCAGAGAAACGCTTTCCATGTTGGGATGTTTTTCGCTGAACACCGAAACAAACACGGTCAATAAAACCAGTACCGCTACGCGAAGGAGCGGCGGGTAGCGGCGGGGGAAAAACAATGCAGGCATGGTAGCTCAGGAGAAGCTGTTAAGCTTAATCGTCGGCAAATACCTCACCCAGCAACTCCAGTTCTTCGAGCGCCCGACCGCTGCCCCGCGCCACGCAGGTTAACGGGTCCTCCGCAACGATGACCGGTAGTGCCGTTTCCTCCATGATCAGGCGATCCAGATCGCGGAGGAGGGCGCCACCGCCGGTCAACACCATGCCTCGTTCAGCGATATCGCCAGCGAGTTCGGGAGGCGTCTGCTCCAGGGCCAGTTTGATGGCGCCGACAATTGCACCTAATGGCTCCTGAAGGGCTTCAAGAATTTCATTGCTGGTAATTGTAAAAGTCCGAGGAACGCCTTCAGCAAGATTGCGTCCGCGTACTTCCATGCTGAGCACTTCCTGACCGGGATAGGCGCAGCCTACCCTCTTCTTGATCTCTTCGGCGGTAGTCTCACCAATCAGCATGCCGTAATTGCGACGAATGTAGTTGACGATCGCTTCATCCATTTTGTCACCACCGACACGCACGCTCTGGGAGTAGACTACCCCGCCCAGCGCGATGACACCGACTTCGGTGGTGCCGCCGCCAATATCCACCACCATGGAACCGGTAGGCTCCGCAACGGGCATCCCGGCCCCGATGGCGGCCGCCATGGGCTCTTCAATCAGGTGTACTTCGCGTGCGCCCGCGCTCATCGCCGACTCGCGGATAGCGCGCCGCTCCACTTGCGTTGCACCATAGGGTACACAGACGATAATCCGCGGGCTTGGGCTCAGGAAGCGTTGATGGTGCACGCGTTTGATAAAGTGCTTGAGCATGGCCTCGGTAATCTGGAAATCGGCAATCACACCGTCTTTCAGTGGTCGGATAGCCGTAATGTTGGCCGGTGTGCGGCCCAGCATACGTTTGGCTTCCTCCCCGACATGCATCCGTCGGCTGGTAGCCCCATGCCGCCCGGTGTGGATGGCTACCACGGACGGTTCAGACAGCACAATACCCTTGCCGCGCACGTAAATCAGGGTGTTGGCAGTGCCCAGGTCTACGGCGAGATCGGTGGAGAAAATTCCAAGAATGCGTTTGAATATCATCAAGTTAAAAGCCTTGCTGAAAATGGAGGGAGCCGCTTTGAAGGGGCAGAAACTTACTGCATCCACCACAAGCCGTGTGCAAAGAGCAGTCTAGCATGAGGAATGGCCGAGACCAAAGCTATGAAGTCTGTGGATAAATGGCTACAGCATCCGTTCTGAGAAATGCCTCAACTGCCTGTGGCTGCCCGGCCAGGCGGCGACGATTAGCACCAGGGGGACAAAAAACCGGCACTGGCCACTGCGAAGGTATGCCGGTTACCTGTAACGGGTTATAGATCGCGGGATTTCGGGAGGCAGAAAACGTGGATCGGCTTGCGCAGAGATGCTGAAAAAACAGAGAATCGTCCACAGCCAAAACCGTTTGGGAAAGGTCATAGCGGCGTCCTGAATGGTGCGTGTTCCGTAGTCTCTCGCAAAAGGAGTGCCATATCCATGTCGAATCCCAATACCCTCAATCATTTTAATGTGCTAGGTGAAGCCCACATGGTCGATGTCGGTAAGAAGGCAGTGACGACGCGTGTTGCGCTGGCGGCAGGTGAAATCATTATGGCGGATTCTACACTGGAACGCATCGAGTCTGGACGAATGGGGAAAGGTGATGTTCTGGGTGTGGCACGCATCGCAGCCATTCAGGCCACCAAAAGAACATGGGAGCTGATCCCTTTGGCACATCCCTTGCTCCTCACCGGCGTCGAGGTCGAATTGACTCCTGCTCATGATCCGGCGCGGATTGTTTGTCGCGCCGAAGTGCGCTGCGCCGGGCAGACAGGTGTCGAGATGGAAGCGCTCACTGCGGTTTCCGTGGGTTTGCTCACTATTTACGACATGTGCAAAGCCATAGATCGCGGGATGCTATTACAAAACACCCGCCTTTTACGGAAAGGCGGCGGCAAGACAGGCCTCTGGGTGAGAGACCGGGCGTCCTGTCCGCCTTCCGCCTGATACCTACTTACCGCGGTTCGGTGAAGAGCTGTAACGCACCATTACATCCCGATCCTTCCAGTTCGCCTCTTTCAGGATCTCATCGGGGATCATGTAGCGATCCTGCGGTGCCACATCCTGAAACTTCACCACGCGCAGTACGTCGGCGAAGGAAAGTTTACGCAGCAGGCCGTCTTTGTCCGTGGCGCGCACGATCATGGCATCCTTGAGAAGGGCGTAGACGTAGAAATTGCCGGGCCGCAGCTTACCTTCCTTATCCTTCCAGGTGATGGTAATGCGCGAATGTTCCTTGAAATCATTGCGAATCATGAGTGAATCTCCTTGGGTTAAGCGCCGTTAAACTAATCACCGTGCCGGGTATAAAGCAAATAAGGGCTACTTATTACAAAATCAAAAACGCTGACTTGCTTTATCAGGCATGCTCCGCCACCATCTCGGGGATAACGGGATATCCCCAATTTGGGGCATGCAGACGCGAGGTACAAGATGGCTACCGTCATGGAATTTGAAGACCATAGCACGCAGGAAATTAAATACACGACTTGCTACATGTGTGCCTGCCGTTGTGGCATCAAGGTCACGGTAGAGGACAATAAAGTACGATTTATCCAGGGCAATCGCAACCACCCGATCAATCAGGGCGTCCTCTGTGCAAAGGGTTCCGCCGGGATCATGAAGCAGTATTCTCCTGGGAAGCTGCGTAATCCGCTGCGGCGTAAGCCGGGTACCGAGCGTGGCGCCGGCGAGTTTGAAGAAATCTCCTGGGATGAGGCCATCGATACTCTGACCCAGCGTCTCGCCCACATTCGCGCCACGGACCCGAATAAGCTGGCCTTCTTTACCGGCCGTGACCAGATGCAAGCACTTACCGGCCTCTGGGCGCAGCAGTTCGGCACACTCAACTGGTCTGCCCATGGCGGTTTCTGCTCGGTGAACATGGCCACTGCCGGTCTGTATATGCTGGGGCATGCCTTCTGGGAATTCGGTGACCCGGACTGGGATCGGACCAAATATTTCATGCTCTGGGGTGTTGCTGAAGACCATTCTTCCAACCCTATGAAGATCGGGCTAGAGAAGCTCAAGCGTCACGGCGGTAAATTTGTCGGCATCAATCCGGCGCGCACCGGATATCAGGCTATTGCGGACGAATGGGTGCCTATCAAGCCGGGCACTGACGGACTGCTGGCACTCTCCATGGTGCACGTACTTTTGCAGAACGAACAGTTCGACTGGGACTTTCTCCTGCGCTACACCAACGCGCCCTTCCTCGTGGTGAATACCCCCGGCAAGAAGGGTGACGGACTGATTCTGCGTGATGCCGAAGGGCATCCCATGATTTGGGATCTCAAAAAAGAGGCCTTTGCCAATGGTATGGAGGCCGGTTCCAGTGGCGCCCTCTTTGGCGAATATACCGCGCCAGACGGGAGACCCGTGCGCACCGTCATGTCCGTGCTCACTGAGCGTTATCTGGACGATCAGTTCTCGCCCAGAAATGCCAGCAAGATCACCGGGATTCCTGCCGAAACTATTGAACGTCTGGCACTGGAAATGGCCCATGTGGCCTTCAAGGAGAGCATCGAAATCGAAGTGGAGTGGACCGACTGGGCGGGCCGCAAGCACGACAAGTTTATCGGGCGCCCGGTGTCCATGCATGCCATGCGTGGTATCTCTGCCCACTCTAACGGTATGCAGTCGGCCCGCGCTATCCACCTGCTCCAGGTTTTACTGGGCACAATCGACTGCCCCGGTGGCTTCCGCTCCAAAGCGCCCTATCCCAAGCCCGTGCCGCCGCCCAATAAGCCCGCGCAGCACAGCGCACCGAATACGCCGCTCAAGTCCCTGCCGCTGGGTTTTCCCACGGCACCGGAGGACTTGGTCATCGACGAAAACGGTCAGCCCAAACGTATCGATAAGGCCTATTCCTGGGAGGCACCGATCGCCAATCATGGCCTGATGCACATGGTGATCACCAACGCGGTCAACAAAGATCCCTACGCCATCGACACGCTGATTTTCTTCATGGCCAACATGAGCTGGAACTCCACCATGAACACGGCTAACGTGCAGGAGATGCTTAAATCGAAGGACGACGACGGCGAATACAAGATCCCCTTCCTCGTGGTCGTGGATGCCTTCCATTCCGAAATGGTCAATTTCGGCGATCTGATTCTGCCTGATACGACCTATCTGGAGCGCTACGATGCTATTTCTCTACTTGATCGCCCTATTTCGGAACCGGACGCGATTTGTGACTCCATTCGTCACCCCATTCTCCAACCCGACCGTAACGTGCGGCCCTGGCAGGAGGTGATGGTGGATATCGCCGGTCGTCTCAAGTTTCCGGCATTCACCAAAGAGAATGGAGAGCCCCGGTTTACGGGCTATAAAGACTTCATCATTAACTATGAGCGGGCGCCCGGTATCGGCTTCCTGGCGGGTTGGCGTGGCGCGGATGGTAATAGCCATCTGCGTGGCGAGCCGAACCCTAACCAGTGGGATCGGTATATCGAAAATCAAGGGTTCTTCAAGTATCACCTGCCGGAATCCATGGCTTTTTACCGCTTTGCCAACAAGGATTATCTGGAGCTGGCGCAGCGTATTGGTTTCAATCCGACGGCCGATCCTATTGTTATCGAATTGTATTCTGAGACTTTCCAGCGCTTCCGTTTGGCGGGACAAGGACTTTACGATGGGCCGCAGCCCAAGGACCCGGTTGATCGTGAACGCCTGGCAACCTACTTCGATCCGCTGCCCGATTTCTATGAGCCTTTAGAGCAGCAGCGTATCGACAAAAAGGAATACCCCTTCTACGCCGTCAACCAGCGGCCGATGATGATGTATCACTCCTGGGACAGCCAGAATGCCTGGCTGCGTCAGATCATCGCTCAGAACTATTTGTATATGAACCGCCAGCGCGGCCTGCAGATGGGTATCGAGGACAAAAGCTGGGTTTGGGTAGAGAGTCACAACGGTAAAATTCGCGTGCAGGTCAAACTCATCGAAGGTTGTCAGGAAGATACGGTGTGGACTTGGAATGCCATTGGCAAGCAGTCGGGTGCCTGGGGATTGAAGCCCGATGCCGCCGAAGCAACCCGCGGCTTCCTGATGAACCATCTGATTTCGGAGCTATTGCCGGCCAAGCAGGGTGAACGGCGTCTGACCAACTCCGATCCGATCACCGGTCAGGCGGCCTGGTATGACCTGATGGTCAAGATCTACCCGGCAGCACCTGGAGAAGAGGGCACTTGGCCAATATTCCCGACCATGAGGCCTCTACCCGGAGACATCCCTGCGCCTGACGTGCTGCGTTATCACACCCACAAGCCTGTCAATCTGAAATCCTGACATGCCAAGGAGAATGTTATGAGACTCGGTTTGGTCATTGATCTGGATACCTGCGTAGGCTGCCATGCCTGCGCGGTGGCCTGTAAGGAATGGAATACCAGCGGTACAACGGCGCCACTGACGGACTACGACCCCTACGGCGCCAAGCCTTCGGGCGTGTGGTTCAACCGCATCCGTCACTATGAGGTGGGCGACTATCCCTACAACAAAACCATTAACTTTCCCATGTCCTGCATGCACTGTGAGAACGCTGAATGCGTGACCGTGTGTCCGACCGGAGCCTCTTACAAGCGCGCTGAAGACGGCATCGTACTGGTCGATCAGAATAAGTGTATGGGCTGCAACTACTGTTCCTGGGCCTGTCCTTATGGTGCCCGCGAACTGGATCGCGTCTCCGGCACCATGAAGAAATGCACGCTCTGCATCGACCGCATTTACGACATGGAGATTCCGGAAGAAGAGCGGCAGCCGGCCTGCGTACTGACCTGCCCGGCGCACGCCCGTATGTTCGGTGATGTTGACGATCCGGAAAGCCCGGTAAGCCGTGCGGTACGCGACCGGGGCGGCTACCAGCTCATGCCCGAACTCAACTACAACCCCACAAATCACTATTTGCCCCCCCGTGTCCACGCCCCCATCCCGACCGAAGAGCTCAAGAAAAAGGTTGTTCGCAAGGTAAAGGAGTGGGTCAATCGTGTCGTTGAGCGTTAAGGAGACCCCATGCATCCGGCTCTCGCAGTTATATTCCTGACCCTGTTCTCCGGCGGTGGTTTTGGCATCATGGCCCTCACGGCCATCGTCAATGATTTCCAGATCGACAGGGGGCTTAGCCCGTTGCAAACCATGATCGCGGTGATCCTCTCCCTCGTCTTTGTCAGTATCGGCATGTTGTCGTCTACCGCCCACTTGGCTAACCCTAAAAATGCCTGGCGGGCCTTCACCCGCTGGCGTACCTCTTGGCTGGCGCGCGAGGGTGTTTTTGCGGTGCTCTACTATCCGTTTGCGGCACTGTATTTGATCTGGGTGTTCTTCACTGGTGGGACCCACGACGCTGTCGGGTTGATTCTGGTGAATCTGGCGGGCGTCATCGGGCTGGTTACCGTTTTCTGCCAAGGCATGATTTACGCCGTGTTGCGTACGATTCGTCAGTGGAATACAGCGCTGGTCCCCGCCAACTTTTACGCCATGGGCTTGGCTACCGGCGCCACAGTATTGGCTGCAGAGCGGATTATCATGGGCGCTCCAGCGGACACGCTGGTGGGTATCGCCCTGGCCCTGTTGGCAGCGTCCGCCGTCATGAAGGGGATTTATTATTTCTGGATCGGTCGTCCAGGTGGCCCGACCATACGTACCGCTATCGGTTTCAATCGTTCTACCGTGCGCATTCTGGAACAGGGACATACCTTTGGAACCTTCCTGACGGAAGAGTTCGGACATACCTTGCCGACGGCTAAAGCGCGGAGTGTCAAGGTCGTGATGTATATCTTCGCCTTTGTCATTCCTATTGCCGCATTGGTGATCAGTATTGCCACCGGACAGTCGGCCTTCGCCTGGATTGCCGTTCTGTCGGTCATCTTCGGAATCGGTGTAGAGCGCTGGCTATTTTTTGTCGAGGCGCAGCATGTGGTTAATCTCTATCATGGCCGTCAGCAGTGTTGAGCGCGATCTCAAAAGAGGTCTAGTATAGATTTTCGGGTAAGGTTCCCAAGGAGTAGCAGACATGCCGCAAGGGTTATTTGCAGAACCGATACGAGAGACCGCATTAGCGGATCAGTTCGGCCGGCATGTCACCTATCTGCGCATTTCAGTCACTGAGCACTGCAATTTTCGTTGTAGCTACTGCTCTCCAGAAGAAGGGACCCCTTTCTTCGCGCGGGAAGATCATCTTCAGGTAGAAGAATATGATCGCCTGATTCGCATTTTCAGCGGGCTCGGCGTCCGCCACATACGTTTTACGGGTGGCGAACCACTCATTCATCCGCAGATTCTTTCCCTCGTCGGTTCCGCACGTCGCCACGGTGTGGGCAAGATCAGTATCAGCACCAACGGATTACTGCTAGGGCGCCGCGCCGCCGCCCTGCGGCGTATGGGTGTCAATAACCTGAACATCAGCCTTGACAGCCTTGATCCTGAAGTCTTTACACGGGTGACCCGGGGCGGTGACTTGCACCGGGTTCTGGAGGGTGTCGAAGCAGCTATTCTTGCGGAAATTCCTCGGATTAAGCTCAATGTCGTTCTGCTTCGCCAGGATAACGGAAATAGCCTGCCCGCGCTGGTGGAGTATGCGATGCAGCGCGGCATCGACATACGCTTTATTGAGACCATGCCCCTGGGCGAGGCTGGGGCGATCGCCCAGGAGAGGCAATTTTTGAGCGCCGCGGAAGCACAGCAGGTCATCGAGCAGCAATTTGGTCCGCTGCAACCTGTGACCAAGCCCGCAGATAATGGCCCGGCACGCCTTTATCAGCTTCCTGCAGTACGCTCCCAGGTGGGCTTTATTACTCCTATCAGCGACGATTTTTGTGCAACCTGTAACCGGGTACGCCTCACCGCGACGGGGCGCTTGGTGTATTGTCTGGGTCAGGATAGCGGATTGGAGCTTTTACACCTCGTCCGGGGGTCGAATAGTGATGGGCAGATCGCAGAGGCCATTATCCAGGGTATCTGGCGCGATAAGCCGGATCGGCACCACTTTGTAAATGACCCAAGTCGTTCCGCGCGAGTCTTCATGATGCGGCTTGGGGGTTAACCCTTGGGGCGTTTGATGTTTCTGGTATCTGGTCTACACGCCGCTCGGCGCATCGTGTAGACTGATTAACTAATTTTTCTTTCATGTAAGTGAGTGATGCATGTACGGTTTTCAAGAAATCACCGCAGATCAGCTCAAGGCCTTAACGGAACGCGGGGATGCGTTTACCTTGATTGATGTGCGATCGTCCGGCGAAGTGGCGCGGGGGGTCATTGATGGTGCCAAACACCTGCCCTTGCATCTGCTTCCCATGTCTGTGCAGCAGATGGATAAATCGCAAATGATCGTTTTTTATTGCCTGAGCGGTGGGCGCTCGGCACAGGCAGCGGCTTTCGCGGCTGCACAAGGCTTCGGCCAAGTGCTTAATTTACGGGGTGGAATATCCGCCTGGGCCAATCGAGGCTTTCCCATTGTGCAGTTGCCCAGTTAATAAGGATATTCTAAAATATGGGTGCTTAATCATCAAATCAAAATATTTGCCTTGCTGTTCATGTTGTTCCTGATAGAGTCTTGCAAGTAGTTTTTCAGACATCATAACCGAGGAGGTTAACCCATGGTACAAGAAGACAAAGTACTCGACGCCCGCGGACTGAATTGCCCGTTGCCGATTCTCCGCACCAAAAAGGCGCTTGGTGAACTGACCTCTGGGCAGGTCTTGAAGATCGTTGCTACCGATCCGGGCGCCGTGAAGGACTTCGAGGCGTTTGCCAAGCAGACGAAAAATCCTCTGCTGGAACACGCAGAAGCCGCTGGGGAGTTTATCTTCTTCATCCAGAAAGCCTAAATTTATCGAGGTTGGGTGCAGAAACCCGGCCGGGAGTACGAAATAATGGACGAGAAAAAGTTAGCAATTATCGCCACGAAAGGCACGCTGGATTGGGGCTATCCGCCCTTCATTCTGGCATCTACCGCAGCGGCGCTCGGCTATGGGGTCGAGATATTCTTCACCTTCTACGGCTTGCAGTTGTTGAAGAAGGATTTGAGCCATCTGCGCGTGAGCCCGCTCGGGAATCCCGCAATGCCCATGCCGATACCGATGCCGACGCTGATGATGGTGCTTCCGGGTATGGAAGGAATGGCCACTTCCATGATGAAGAGCAAAATGAAGGCTAAGGGTGTCGCCAGTCTTGAAGAACTGCGCGAACTCTGTGTCGAAGCAGAAGTACGGATGATCGCCTGTCAAATGACCGTTGATCTTTTCGAGTTTGATACGGCTGATTTCATTGACGGCATTGAACTTGGTGGCGCTGCCTCGTTCTTTGAGTTTGCCGGAGAGTCTGATATTACGCTCTTTATGTGAACTGTCGATCTGCACTGCGGGTCAACAGGTATGACGTATTAATTGCTAGCGAGGAGCGAGTAAATGGCGACTTACGCTGAGATGAAAGAGATGTTTGACGAAGTCCGCGCGGATTTTCGTTATGACCACGAACTCAATGGCTGTTTGAATTGTGGCATTTGTACGGCTACCTGCCCGTCTGCGCAGTTCTATGATTACAGTCCACGCGAGATTGTTCAGTTATTGTGGACTGAAAATATCGAGCAGATCTATGATGCGATGCAGGAAAAAATCTGGGCCTGTGCACAGTGCATGACCTGCGCGGCACGTTGTCCTTTCAAGAACTCCCCTGGCGGCCTGGTCATGATTCTGCGCGAAGTGTCTATTCGTCATGGCATGCAGTCGGCGAAAGATGTGTTGCGGCCCTTCGGTCGCGTCATGCTCAAGCTGATCACCACCGGCAACCAGCTTTCTCCCGATATGATTCAGCCCGATCACTTTCCCGACTGGGGCCCCAATATCCAGAAGGTAGAAGGCGATCTGCGGATCCTGCGTAAAGCGATTCCGGTGCGCACCTTGCAGACTGTGGAAACGGCGTGGGAAGTGTCGCTGAAGACCTCTGTAGAGATGTACACCATCTGGGAAATGACGGGCGTGCTCAAGTCCTTGGAAACCATGGACGAAAATCTCTTCGACGTGATTGAGGACTTCATTGACGAGAAGCGCGAAGATTACGAAGACTGGCTTGAGAGCCAGAGCGATAAGGACTGAGGAGTCAATCATGAGCGACAACAGCACGCAGCAAGGCGTAGCGGGTCACGGTGCTTTTTTTCAGGACACGAATCTTTCGGCGAACGAGGCCGAAGCGGCCACGGCCTGGGTGCGCAGCCATGTTGACCGGCGCACGATGGACCTGGGCGAGCGGATGGACGACATCCGTGATCACATGTGGGAACTGGAGAAAGAAGGCGAGATCATCGTCCACCGCATCAACGATGACCACAAGCCCATTGAAGTGGATACTTTGTATGGCTGGAAAAAACGTGTTCCTACCAACAACCTCTGGCATCACAAAAGCTGTGGTCAGTGCGGCAACATCCCCGGTTACCCCACCAGTCTGATTTGGTTTATGAACAATCTGGGCGTCGACTACCTCGACGAAACCGACCAGACCTCCTGCACCGCCTGGAACTACCACGGCTCCGGCATCGGCAATGTCGAATCCCTCGCCGCCGTTTTCCTGCGCAACTTCCATCAGGCGTACGTCTCCGGCAAGCAGCACGGCTTTGAGAATGGCCACTTCTTTCCCTTGGTGCACTGCGGCACCTCCTTCGGTAACTACAAGGAAATCCGCAAGTACCTGATCGAGTCGGCTGAACTGCGCGAAAAGGTCAAAAAGATCCTGGGCAAGCTCGGTCGTCTGGTCGACGGCAAGATTGTCATCCCCGAAGAGGTCGTCCATTACAGTGAATGGTTGCACGTTATGCGCAACCGCATCGCCAGTGAATTGCAGACCATCGACATGAGTAACATCCGCGTGACCACCCACGCTGCTTGTCACTACTACAAGATGGTGGCGGAAGACGCCATTTACGACAACAGCGTGCTCGGTGGCAATCGCACAGCGGTCGGCACCTCCATGGCCCAGGCCCTGGGTGCCCAAGTTATCGACTACTCCACCTGGTATGACTGCTGTGGCTTTGG
>NZ_JAGDVS010000034.1 GCF_023255755.1 Acidithiobacillus sp.
GCTACGGAAGCGGAACCCCTCATAGCCCGCCGCCACCCGCCACTGCGGATAATGGGGCAGGCCGCAGATCACCTCCACCGCATGTCCCTGTGCAGTTAGCCATTCCGCCATCTCGCCGGTGTACTTGCCGATGCCGGTGGGCTCGGGGGCGTAGTTGAGGCCGTAGATGAGGATATTCATACGTGCGCCTCCTGCATCTTATCCTCGTCCTCGGCAAGTACCCGTTTTTTGAATGGTTTTGCTGGGCTACCCTTGGCCAGCATCAGATCAGGAATATCCTCGAATACGGAACTGCGGGCGCCTACCACCGCGCCCCGCCCGATGCTGACGCCCGGCGCAACGAACACATCCGTCGCAAGCCATGCCTCCGCGCCGATCAGGATGGGTTTTGCATGAATATCAAATGTCGGCTTGGTATAATCATGGCTGCCCGTACAGAGATAACAACGCTGCGACACCACGGCATTGGCGCCGATATCAATCTCGCCCAGGCTGTACAGCACCACCTCATCACCAACCCAGGCGGAATCCCCAATAGAGACTTTCCACGGATAGGTAATGCGTACGCTGGGGCGAATGATAACGCCTTTCCCGATCTTCGCGCCGAAGCGCCTTAACAAGAAGCGGCGCCAGCCATAAAGAACTTGCGGTGACCACGCGAACAGACAGGCCTGGACGAGCCACCAGACCTGTACGTACCATCCCGACCGACCGCGGAACGTGCTGGGCACCCGAAAGCGCGACAGGTCCTGAACAAGCATCATCGTCTCTTCGGCCTGATTCTGTTCACTCATGCGTATCCAAATATATGCGGCTTCCAGTAAGCCAGTTAATAGGCCAACTTTTGATTATACAATTATGTTATAGACTATTTGTCTTTCTTTCGCGAATAACCGATGCGTATTCCCGCGAGAGCGCATCCACAATATTAGGCCAAGAATAGCGTGTCCGGGCCGCCTCTCGCCCCGCCCACCCCATGACGCCTTTCCGATCTGGGTCCACCAACAGCGCGATCACCGCCTCCGCAACCTCATCGCTGTCGCAGCGCGTCACCAGGCCAGCCCCCGACTGGGCGACCTCCGCATAAATATTCACCTGATCCGAGATCACCACCGGCAAGGCGCAGGCCATGGCCTCTACCACGGTCATGCCAAAGTTCTCCGTATAAGACGGCAATACGAAAACATCCGCGTCCACATAGGCCTGAATCACATCCGCCCCATCCAGATGCCCGACGAAATGCACCGCCTCCGCCAAGCCACGCTCGGCCACCCAAGCCCGCACCTGTTGCCCGAAGCGGTCATTTTCCGGGCCGACGATGGCAAGCTGCGCACCGGCGACCCGCCGCCGGATCGTTTCAAAGGCCGGGATTAGCAGATCAAGCCCCTTCTTGGGATGCAGCCGCCCTAGAAACAACACCAATGGGGCATCACCCAGTTTCAGCGTTGCACGGAAAGCCCCCCGTGCGGGCAATTGTGCATACTGGCCCCAATCAACGCCGTTCGGTATCACGAACGACGGCGCGCGCAACCCGAGAAACGCCGCCCGCTGCCGTTCATCCTCCGCTGTATAGTGTATTCCACCGGCCCCATGCAGGTTGGGGAGATCGAACCAGCGTTCATACAGACGCTTGAGCAGAACGTTGCGCGAGCTCTTCGTGTACAGATACGGGTCCAAGGCGCCATGTGGCGTGATCACATAAGGTACTTTCTGCTTGCGTGCCCGATAGGCGGCATAGGTCGGTGGAAAGCGGTACAAGCCGTGGATATGGATAATATCGAAGGTGGCGATATTGTTTTTGATAAAATGTTTGAGCTGTGCAGAAAATGTAAGAGGCCGGAACTGCGCTGGGAAATAAAGCACTTGCACGCGATTATGGCAAATCGTAGCTCGACCAGGCGGCCGTAATACCCCATGGGGATAATCCAGATTGGTGGTGCAAACCGTCACATCATGGCCTACATGGGCCTGCGCACACGCCAAAGCCATTGCCACCGATACGGGTCCCCCGTAGCGCGGCGCGAAAGACTCAATGACGTGCAGGACTTTCATGCCGACTCCGAACGATGATTGCCACTACCGACCGCACGATAAGCGTCTACATAACCAGCGATCATTGCCTCTGTCGTATACCGTTTAGCATTCTCAAGCCCGCGACCAAGCAACGCATCCCGATCGTCCCACGCCCCGGCAATGGTAGCAGCCGCGCCCTTGGGGTCAGACACATCAAAATAAATCGCACCCTGCCCACCCACCTCCGTCATCGGTGCCCGGTTGGTTGTGGCGACCAGACAACCGCAGGCCTGCGCCTCCACAATCGGCCAACCGAAGCCCTCCTGCAATGACGGAAATAAAAGCAACGCAGCGCCCGAATACAGCGCTCGCAGGTCTTCATTATCGACAGGCCCGGTTTGGATAAGTCGAGCACCATGCCCCCGCGCTAGAAGCCAATTCTCCACCTCTGCTTCGAGCGCTTTGCCGGCGATGACCAGTTGAAATGTGCCAAACGTGTCATGCTGGGCCAGCGCATCAAAAATTCGCGCCAATCCGGGGCGATTTTTATACCAATTATTGCTACCCACATGCAGGACGTACGGCGTGTCTCCCACACCCAATCGATCCAAACGCGCCTTCCTTTCGGCTTGATCCATCGGGTGATATGGGTAATTCAACGCATTAGGCACAACCGATGTGCCGCTTAGAGCAGGAAAGCCTATGCGCCACCATTCTCGCTGGGTTTGTTCCGACACGCAGACCACATGGGCCGCACGTTTGAGTCCGCGCAATGTCCAACGCTGAAGAATACGCCCCGTTAGCCGGGTGGGATTCTCAGACACCTCCCCCAAAGCACTGCGTATGGCCAACATATCGTGGCAAGTCACGACACTCGGTTTATTGCCCAGCATCGACGCATACATCCCGTTTCCCTGATCAGCGATATGTACCACATCAAAGTGCCGCGCCCGCCATCTCAACAGCGGTGGAAAAAGCAGGTAACGGTCCATATACCCCAACCATTTACTGAGCCCTTCATCGCCGCGTTTTAAGCGGCCAAAGACGGGCGTTGACCTTATCAAACGCACATCCACACCGGCGATTTCCAGTCCTTGGACGAGTAGTTCCGCATAACGATGCATGCTTTGCTGGTAACCGAGCGGATAATTGCCCACTATCAGAACTTTCATTCAGGCAACCTCGTTCCCACATAATGAGCCGAGAAAATCCGCAACATTCGATTCATACCGCTCCCAAGTAAACATTTTGGCGCGCTCCCGGGCGTTTTGCCCCATGCGCAGACGTTCTTCCGGGTGCGCACGCAGGTATTCCAGCTTTTCCACGATGGCATCCACATCGCGGATCGACACGACGAAGCCGTCAATGCCGTCGCGCACCAGATCGCCCGGACCGTTGGGTGTGGTAATCACCGGCAATCCCGAGGCCATGGCCTCCAAAACGACAAGAGGCATACCTTCGAGCAGGCTGGGAAACACAAACACGTCGGCGCTCCGGTAGATCTCGGGGAGATCCGCCTGTGGTACATGGGGTATATGCTTGAAGTCGTCTCGGAATGGCGCAAATGAGCTCGAATCGTCGGGGTGATTTCCCACAAGAACGAGTTCCGTGTTGGGGCCTTTAAAACGCTGATAGGCGCGCAGCAGGTAGGAAACCCCCTTACGCTGCACGATACTTCCGACAAATAACGCCCTGAATGTTTTTTTCAGATCTGCGGCCTCTCGCGCCGGTGAAAACCGTTCAATATCGGCACCATAAGGAATGACAATGATCTTCTCTGCAGGGAATCCATCTTCCATAAAGGCGTTGCGTGCGAATTGCGATCCGACCAGTATCCGATCGGCCCGTTCACACTCTATATCCAATTTTGGCTCTACCCAGGCGGGTGTCTGACTCCAGTCGGGGAGCGTCACGGCAAAAGAGGGCTCCAGTTCGCGCTCCTCCGCCACGAAGCGCTGTATGTAACGATGATGGGCGATAGGATAGTTGAGCACTTTAACGCCGGATGCCCGTGCAAACGCTTTGTGACTCACTAGATAACTGCCCACGACCACGCGGGCGTTTTGGGCGTAGCGGCCGGCCACCGCCGCAAGATGCTGCTGAATGCTCCAATGGAGATTCTCCGCCAGCGCCTTGCCTCGCACGCCCCCAAAGTGCAGAGCACCGGCACGGACGAAATCCTGCCATACGGCTGCTTCGCGGATATCACCTCTGACCAGTCCAAGCGGCATCGTCCTGCGGCCAAAGGTCTTGGTATACAAGCGCCCTAAGCCAGGTAGGCGCTCGACGGTGGCCTCCCACGCTCGATGCTGATTCGCGTAGGGACGGATATATTGCTGTAGCAACCCTTGCTGCGCCAACGCTGCGGCCAGGTGATTTAACTCCGGTGCCGTGTAGTTAACAACCAGGACGCTGGATTTCCCAGTCGGGGATATGCTCATCGTTCCGACCTTGCAAGGGCAACCGCACCGTCATGTTTCGTAGTGGCGAATTTATTCGCCGCCAAGGTGACACCCAGGAAAATCCATGTGTATCCGTTCATCGGACCTTGTACTGTGATCTCCCCCATCAGAATGAGTTCCCCGGCAAAGCTGAAGAGCATGAGTGCCAGCGGGTCATGATTCTTTCGGGTGGATTTCCACACCTTTATCAGCAACCACAGGGTAAACCATACTCTGAAGGGCATTTCGAATAACAAAAATTTCACGACTTGAGAATGGAATATTCCCCTTTC
>NZ_JAGDVS010000133.1:0-14917 GCF_023255755.1 Acidithiobacillus sp.
GAGCCAATGTATCCGGCGCCGCCCACCACGAGAACGCGTGCATCAAAATGACCATTCATGCTGCCTGCTCCTCAAGGATCTGGTTGATCCGTTTCCCATGCTTCGTCAACAAGACTAATCCGGGGGCCACATAACGTTCCAATTGCGTGGTGCGATGCAGGTCAGTCCCCCAGAGCGTGGGGAGATCACGATCCAGAAGATCATGTGCTAACGCTTGGGGATGCGGTCCATATTGTCCAACCAGACTACCGATGTCGCATTGCAACCAGGCCCCTGTATGCCGTATTTTGTCCAGCCAGGCGGAGGGCTCCTGTTGGATGTACCGATACCGCTCTACATGCGCTAATACAGGCTGATAGCCGGCACGGCTCAGATGGACAAGTACGTCCATGCCACAAGGGTTTGGCATCAGTGCCGGAAATTCTACCAGGACGACTTTCTGATCCCCTAGTGGCAAATACAGCAGGTCATCTTGTGCAATGGCGTCGAACATCGTTTCATCGGCAAAATATTCGGCAGCAAGCCGCAGCGCAAAGCCTCCTTCCAGACTGCGCTGCAGATCAGCGAAAGCCTGCCGCAAACCCTCTGGGTCGTTATCGTAGACCCCGGGGTAGATATGCGGAGTTAACACGGCACCGCGATATCCCTGGTGTTGCAAGCCCGCGATCGCTATGCGCGTTTCATCCAGTGTACGCAACCCGTCGTCTACCCCAGGAAGCAGGTGACAATGAAAATCCCAGTACGGAGCAGCCGGTGGCGCAGGTTCTATGCTTCTCTGAAAAAAGCGGCCCGGCCAGATGCGCCCCAAGCTTATCCCCATAACTTTTGGAGCCAGCCACGAAGCATCCTGCGCCAGCCCTTCACTGCGGGGCCCGGTTCTCCGTAGTGATAACCGTAACCATACCCATAGGTGGCATTGACGCGAATTCCGTTGATGATCAGACCCAACGGCTTTTCCAGGCTCATCAATCCCTGCAGGTGCTCCTTAAAGGCTTTGCGCGGCGTACCGTTCACCCGGACCACAGTGAGGATGCGATCCGCCTGACGACCGAGGAGGAGGCTGTCGCCCACCATCGGGAAGGGAGGGGTATCCAGCAAAATGTAGTCATACAATGGACGCATTTCCGTCAGCATCTGGGCGAAGTGATCGGTGCCGATGTATTCGCTGGGATTTGGCGGAATGTTTCCCGCAGTAATCAGATCCACATTCGGCTCTTTGATCTGTCGCACCGACTCCTGCCAGGAATGGCGTCCGGCAAGAATCCCGGCCAGACCCGGTGCCTGGGCAATACGGAACACCTCATGGATGTGTGGTTTCCGCAAATCCGCATCGATCACCATGACCTTCTTGCCGTCTTGTGCTAGGGCAGCGGCTAATTGATAGGAGACGGTACTTTTCCCATCCTGTGGGGTGGCCGATGAAGCCATGAGGATTTGTCCGTGGCCCTGCGCCGTTGCGAGATAGAGGTTACTGCGCAAAAGACGAATCGCTTCCCCGAAGCCGGAGCGTGCTTCCGGCAGTTGGAACCCGTCACGCTTCGTTAGCGAGACGTCTCCGCTTACCGGCAACAACCCATAGAGGGGAAGAAAAGGATAATGGCGCCGCAGCTCTTCATCAGAACGAAATCCTGGATGCATAAGGAATCGCCCCAGTACAAGGCCAAGCCCCAAAAAGATTCCCAGTAAACCGAAGAGGATCACATCCTCCTTGGCCTTGGGTGTGACGGGCTTGTCATGGACGAGCGCCGTATCCAGTATCCGATTCTTGGTAATCGTGCTGGCCTTGTTGATCGCCGCCTCTTCCTGTTTTTGGAGCAAAAACATGTAGAGCTTGCCCAGAACCTCGCTGGAGCGCGTGAGGGAAATCACCTTCAGCTCGGCCTGCGGGAATTTACCCATCTTTCCCTGATACTGGCTGATGAGTGTATCGAGGGACTGTAACTGCTGCTGTGCCGACTTTTCCTGGTTGTCGATGAGATTGCTAGTCGCTGACTGGATGGACTGAATTTCTGCCAGGATCTGGACCACCTGGGGGGCAGCAGGAGTATATAGTTTTTCCAGGGAGGATAGCTTTGTCTGCGCGGCAGCCAAACGCCCGCTCAATTTATCGAGAACAGGATCATGAATACTGCTGAGGATATACGGGTTAACCTGTGCATTGGGCGTGGAGATCTGTCGGCTGAGCTGCTGGAGAGCATAGAGTTGCAGCTTGAACTGGGATCGCTGTGTTTCGTATTCGGCTTCCTGCTTGATCAGTGCCTGCGCGCCTGCGGAAACCGCGATCACACCACTCTGCGCCTGGTATTGCGCCAGTCTGGTGTCCGCTGCCGAAAGCGCTGTCCGAATCTTATGCATTTGCGCACTCAGATAATCATACGTGGCGCCCGCTTGGCCGGTTGCCCAGGAATGCGTTTTGGCAAGATAGGTGTGCATGAGGGCTTGGACGAATTGCTGGGCGGCTACGGGATCCGTATCCCGATAATTCACGCTGACGATATATGTGGTTTTGGCGGTACCACCCGAGCTGCCACCTAATTGACTCACGCCCAAGGTGCCGTTTCGTGTCATCGCATTATATACCGAACGCGGGGTTTGCACGCTCAGACGATATGTAGCTTGAGATTGGGGGATATATTGGGGATTGACCGCGCGCAGTTCCAGGCGAATCCCGGGGCCAACGGCCGGTTGCCCGAGTTGGCCCTGGAGTACGACCTGTTTACCCTTCGTTATCTGGTAATGCCCAGCGGACGAAAAATGAACAGTGAGTTTTGTTTTTGCCAGACTCGGGTCCGTTACATCCGCCAGTACAGCATGTAGCGCCGTGGATGGTGGCGCATAGATTGAAAGAGAATGCCCACCCAGCAGCCAGTTCCAAAAATGGACCCCCGGTTGGTCTCCCGCCTGCCACACCTCGGTATTGATTCCGGAATCCAGGATAGCCTGCTCGACAAAACTACGACTACGGACTATGTCCACCTGGGTCGCCATGCTGGAACCTTGCATGAGCCCGGAGAGTAATGAAAAGCCACTCAGCGCGCCAGAGGATACCGACTGGCTTTTTTCGGCGCTCCCCAAATAGAGCGAACCGCCTGCGTCAAAAACCGGTTTGGAGAGCAGAACGACGACCACCGCCAAAAAGGCCGCGATGCCCCCCAGGAGCACCGGCAACCGCCAGCCTTCCTTCAACGCCTGGAATAGTGCACCCAAGTCGATTTCGTCTCCGCCCTCGACCTCGTTGCCGCCAGCCATCCCGGCATGGCTGGAACCAAGAGGCGCGCTGTTTGCTGAACTCTGTGATGTTGTGTGATCGGTCACAAATATTTCCTATTGCTGCAAGAACTTGATAGACACGAAGGGGTTCAGAATAGCGCCAATGGCCTGCAGCGAGGGTAAAAGAAGCTGGATAGCCTGGTTCCAACTGCTGACCATCGTTTGCGGCACGAAGACGATATCTCCCGACTTGAGGTAGAAGGGGGCCGCCTTGCCTTCCAGAATGCGCCGGGCGTCCACCACATAAAACTGTCCGGTGGCGCCTTCCGACCGGATGACGCGGATATCGCTGAGCTGCGCGGTAGTGAGGTTGGTGGTATTCATGCCCGCATCCGAGAGGGCCTGCAACAGGCTCAGGTGTCCGTTTACGAAGGGAATGGGGCCTGCCTTGTTGACGGCGCCGAAGACATAGGCGCGCATGGTGGTTATGCTGGGAATGAGCACGGTATCCCCGGTTTTGAGGGGGATGTTTTGCTGGAGGTCGCCGGCCAGAATCAGCTTGTGGAAGTTGACCGGCAACTTCCGGCCGTCCTGCACCACGTAGGCACCGCGCAGATCGGCATCGGCCAGGTTCACCGACCCACCCAGGGCCATGGCCTCCAGCACGTTCAACGGCCGGTCGGAATAGACCAGACCGGGTTTGATGAATTCTCCCAGCAGGTAGTAACGAATACTATGGGTGACCTGGAGCTGGACGGACACCTTGGGATCAATGACATACCGCGCATAGAGTGTGGTCAGGTGGGCCTGTAACTGTTTTGTGGTCATGCCCGCCACATGGACCACGCCGAGCAGCGGAAGCTGAATGTTCCCGTCATTGCTGACGAGGGCCCCGATCAGCCCCGAAGAAGCCATCCCCGGCTGGGGTACGGAAAGATCAGGATGCAGGTAGACAGCGATGGACACCACGTCCCCCGCCCCGAGGTGATAGGTGATGCTCCGGTGCAGGAGGCGATCCATGGTTGCCGGGGAGAGATGATCTTCGTGCTGGGAAAGTACTGCGGAGGGTAATGCCTGTTGTTGCTGTGGAGAGGTCGGTGCCGGCGACCCGGTCATGATCGCACAGCCGGTGAGGGTGCTGCTCATGAGCCCCAGCCAGAGGCAACTACGCCACCAGTGCAGGCCCCGGAGGACTTTCGATAAGGATGCTTTGATTTGGGTATTAAAACTTGCCGTAGAAGCCAACGCCATCTCCAAATATCATGAAACCATAGTCGCTCTTGGCAAAATACCGGTTAGTGAGGTCGGCGGTAAGCCAGCCGACAAATCCACCCGCAACGACATCCGATGCCCAGTGGCCGTCTTGCGCCAGAATACGGCTGATCCCCACCGCAAAGGGGATCGTATACAGCCAGGGCTGGTGATAAATCTGCGCATAGGGGGTGATTATTGAGAAGGCAACGGCGGTATGACCGGAGGGAAAGGAGGCGGTTGGGCCAACGTTGTTGTTGAAAAGGAAGCTGGTGGTCATCACCCGATAATGCGAACTGAATGGGGTATAGTGCGTGGAACTGCTGTTGGGCCCGCCAGGCCGCGCCCGCCCGACGGCGTATTTTACCAGAAAGACTTCCGCCGTCGTGATCGCTGTCGCAGTGAGCGCGACGCTGGAAGCGTGCGCCAGCTTGGCGCTGGCCCAGGGGCTCTGAAACCAGGTCGTTCCGGCAAAAATCACGGAGCTATCCGTGAGTACGTCGGCGATATTCAAGGGCACATGGTTACGGAAGCTGTAGCTCAAGTGGGTCTCGACGTAATGGTTGATGCCGTGATCAAGAAACATCGTGGCGCCCGTTGCGGCCACTCCGATACCGGCCACCCCCCACAGGGTGTCATACCAGGGGGTGCTGCCGGGAGGGAGGGGCGGAACCAGACTCTGAGCCGGCTGCTGCTGCAGTTGGGAAGGCTCGTTCCACCACGCGGGCATGGCGGGCTGGGCATTTGCTGGTGCTATGGGATGGGCGTGAATGATGGCCGACTGCGCGCCGAGCGGACGCTCCGAGGTCACTGCCGAATCGTTGGTTGGGCCACTCCCGGTTGCCGCCGTGTTTTCCAGATAACCGGGCGCCAACCCGGCGGCAATCAGTTTTTGGGATGGCGCCTGCCCATAGGGATAGGTAGCCAGCCATGAAGATCCCTCAGCGCATGCCAGTGGCATCCCGATAACCGCAGCAAGAAAACCGCCCACGGCCCAGACAAGTCGTGCCATCTCTTCTCTCCCGAGCAATTCTTTTGCTGCTATGCTTGGGGGGCATCCTAACATGGCGAATTGGTGAACGGCAATGGAACGGCCCGGCATGCGTCTTTTTCCAATTTCAGCGCTATAATTGTCCGGCGACGGGATTAATGATGCATGGATGGTTCCTGGTCGAAAAATATGTAAGACACCGATTCTTTTGATGATGAGGTATGGCGGTGGCCATCATAAAATCCGCGGTAACGACGCGTGCGCGTGTGCGCTGGTCGCAATGGGTGCCTTATACGCTCATCTTAGGCGACATGGCGGCAGTTTTGACGGCCTTTTATTTGGGCCGTCTTTCTCATGCTTTCTATTATCACCTGAATTCCGGTTGGGTGCTGCTCCACTGGTGGGGAAGCCATGCGCAAATCAACCTGCTGCTTTTCCTCGTATTGTCGGCATTGGGCATTATGGCCTTCGCCTTTAAGGGGCATTATTCCCGGCGCAAGGCCTTTTGGGACGAGATGGGTGAAATGCTGGGGGTGTTCGTCCTCTTGCTGGCATTGAATGCGGCCATTGCCTTTGCCGGTAAATGGCAGATGTCACGGCTGTGGCTCTTTTCCACCTGGGTGCTGGTCTTGGGGCTCTTACCCCTGACGCGATGGCTGTTGCGCCGGACTTTGCAGGGCCTGGGTGCCTGGACGCGACCGGTGGTGA
Source organism: Acidithiobacillus sp. (assembly GCF_023255755.1). Lineage (GTDB taxonomy): Bacteria > Pseudomonadota > Gammaproteobacteria > Acidithiobacillales > Acidithiobacillaceae > Acidithiobacillus. The sequence goes on from NZ_JAGDVS010000133.1 coordinate 6,161, forward strand.
TCATCGGTTGCGGGCAAAACGCCGCCGAGGCCATCCGCGCCTTGGACAGCGAGCCCATGCTGGGCTATTCCGTACAACGGGTGCTGTTGCCGGGAGGCTGCAGTCCTGCCGCCGGGAGCTTTCCCACCCATGCGCCCATAGAGGCCCTGGGAGAGGATCCTTTGGCCACCCTGGCCCGTTTGGGCAAACCCCATGTGGTGCTGGCGCTGGATATGGATCAGTGGGAGGCTCAGGAACGACTGCTGCACTCCCTGGGCCTCCGCTATCCCAACCTTACCATCGCGCCTCCCTTGCGCGGCTTGCCGCTTTTTGGCATGGAGGTCATGCATTTCTTTAGCCACGAGGTGCTGATGCTGCGGGTGCGGGACAACCTGGCCCGGCTCGGCCCGCGCATCAGCAAGCGCCTTTTCGATTTGGTCGCTGCCTCGTTGCTGGTGGTGATCTTGTCGCCGTTGCTTCTTTACATTGCCTGGCGCATTCGCAGGGAGGATGGCGGGCCGGTGTTTTTTATCCAGGAGCGCATGGGCAGGCGGGGTCGCCAATTCGGCTGCGTGAAATTCCGCAGCATGGTGATGGATGCGGAAGATCGCCTGAAGCAATATCTGCACAGTCACCCCGATTTGGCCGCTGAATATCAAAGAAATTTCAAGATCCGTGACGATCCCAGGGTGACGCGGATCGGGAAGTCGCTGCGGCGTGGCAGCCTGGATGAATTGCCCCAGCTATTCAATGTGCTGCGCGGCGACATGAGCCTGGTGGGCCCGCGCCCGTTATTAGAGCGGGAGCTTGACCGTTACGGCGAAAATGTCTGCCTTTATCGTTTGGTGCATCCGGGCATTACCGGCCTATGGCAGGTCAGCGGGCGATCGGAAACCACCTTTGATGAACGCGCCCATCTCGACGCCTGGTATGTGAAGAACTGGACGCTCTGGTATGACATCGTCATCCTGTTGCGCACCGTCAAGGTGGTTTTGCGGCGGGACGGGGCTTATTGAAGGCGCCGCCACTTGCGGCGCATCATCCCGCTCAACCTGAGCGTATCTCGTTCATTGATAAATTTGCACCCAACGATAGATACAGCGTCATCGGATTATCCCGGCAAGGTACAAAACCGTAATGCCTATAGAGCGCCCCGGCATTCTCTCCCTTGGCATCGACCACCAGCGCATATGCGGCCACCGTTTTGCGGGCCTCAAAACAATGTTCAACAGCACACCCCATGAGGAGCCGCCCCAGCCCTACCCCCTGATGCGCCGAATGAACCGCCAAGCGCCCCAGACGAAAGCACGGCACAGGATAACGCGGCAGCTTTTGCCGGGTCGGCGCATCCATTTGAACGGCATCGATTTGCGCGGCACTCAAACTGTAGTAACCCAGAATGGTTTCCGGCATGTCCGTATCGACCAATACGCGCACCACCGCAATGCCCTTCCGGGCGTGCTGAACGGCGAAGCGATGCAGGTACTCATCCAGCGCGTCCACACCAGAGGTAAAAGCCTGACGGTCATGGCGCTGCGGATCGAGCAGTTGCGCTTCAAGCACGCCGGATCTTGCGCGCAAGGCGCATTGCGTTTTGCAAAGCGGCATTGGGCGCGAACGCCGCATTCAGCGCCATCGTTAACGCTTGAAAATCCTGGTCTGACATCGTAATGCGAGACTCCCGATCCAACAGGTCGCGTGCCTTTTCTTTGGCTGCGGTGCGCACGAATGCGGCCATCGTAGTGCCAGCCAAGGCCGCAGCACGAGAAACAAACGCCTTTTCTTCTACATCCATTTTCAAATCAAACCGAGCGGCTGCCATATCCACCTCCATAAATTACGGCAAAATACCGTATACGGTATTTTGCCGTATAAACAACCAGAGCGCAAACCCGTTGGCGCCGGTGAGGAAGCGTTTCATCTTGTCATCCAGGATGTTCGTGTCGAGGGAGATGCGCTTAACGCGCATGCGCAGCCTCCCGGTCGAAGGGCTCACCTCCCAGCGAATACCCCTGCCACATTCTGGCCCGAGACCGTTCCAGAGCGATTTTTTGGGCATCCGACATCCGCCCGCGAACCTCAATGGGTGCGATGCGCGCCACGGGGCGCCCCCTTTTGGTCACAATGATTTCGGCACCCAGGGACGCCATTTCAATGTATTTAGAGAGATGCTGGTTGGCCTCCCGAAGCGAGACATGCTGTATGGCCATAGGTATTGCCCCATATGAACAATTAGTTGAAGGTGTCGCCACTTACCGCGCATCATCCCGCTCAACCTGAGCGTATCTCGTTCAATAAATCAGGATGCCTATCCAGCACCTTGAACAATTTCACCAGTGACAGGGGCGGCTTGGTCTTGCCCGTCTCATACCGCGAGAACGCATTGACGCCGCCGCCGAATATTTCAGCGGCTTCGCGCTGATCCAGGGCAAGCTCCTTACGAACACGGACGATGAAACCCGGGTCGACAATGGAGGCGTTCACCTGTTTGGAGAAGGAACGCATCTCGCGCATAACACGATCCGTTTCGTTGGCATCCAGAAGAGATTCCGCACAAGCCGGGCAAAAGTCCCCCGTCACTGCGGGAATAATGGTCGTTTCACCCTTGTAGGTATATGTCACATCGCGCGTATCGTGGATGAGCTCTGCCGCGCCACAAACTGGACATTTCATCTTCATAGTTGAAGGATTTGCGCGATTTGTTCGGGGCTGAGGCGCATGGCGTTCAATCCACCCTCAGGCCGGAGAGGTCGATGGCGGCGAAGTCTTCCCTTTGATCGAAGGGCATCCCCACTTTGTTGCCGAGCGCCGAACTGGCCCGCGCATGGGCCGGGGCTGGGCGGGGATGGGTGTAAACAAGTCCCCGAATGCAAGGCTGACCGCCGCGTTTACCCGGTTCAATGGTGATACGTTGGATGTCGTTCACAGCCCTTCCTCCAAGCCCCACGCGACTGATTCAGGGAGTATGGCTCATTCAAGCGCACTTGCCAAAGCACGGCACGGTTTTCCGCCACTTCGGGCCGGAATAAAGCCAACTACCTCGGTCGCCAGTGCCGCTCATTGCGCGTGCCGCGTGCGAGCGGCTCTCATCACCAAGCAGTCCCTTTCTGCTGCTCCCAACTCCAGGCATGCTCAATCATCGCGGCCAGATCCGCAAAGCGTGGTTCCCAATTCAGGGTATCCCGAGCCTTTTGGCTGTCGGCCACCAACACGGCGGGATCACCGGGGCGGCGGGGCTGAACGTCGGCGAGAATGCCCCGGCCGGTAACGTGCCGGGCGGTATCAATGACTTCCTGCACCGAAAAGCCCTGACCGTTGCCCAAATTAAAGGTATTGCTTTCCCCGTCGGCCAGCAAATGCTCCAAAGCCAGCAGGTGCGCGTCGCACAGGTCCCAGACATGAATATAGTCGCGCACACAGGTGCCGTCCGGTGTGGGGTAATCGTCGCCGTAAATGGCTATCTGTGCCCGCCGACCGCTGGCCGCCTGCAACACGAGGGGGACTAAATGGCTCTCGGGATCGTGGCGCTCACCCAGTTCGCCCTGCGGGTCGGCTCCGGCGGCGTTGAAGTAACGCAGGCTGACGAAGCGCAGGCCGTAGGCGCGGTCATAGTCGGCCAGCATCTCCTCCACCATGCGCTTGCTGCGCCCATAGGGATTGATGGGGCGCTGGGGATGCTGCTCGTCGATGGGGGTATATTCCGGCTCCCCGAACAATGCCGCCGTGGATGAAAATATGAAGCGGCGCACGTTATGGCGGCGCATGGTTTCCAGTAGATTCTGGGTGTTGGCGACATTATTGCGATAGTAGCGGGCGGGTTCGCGCATGGACTCGCCTACCTGACTGAGCGCCGCAAAATGCATCACGGCGGCAATGGGCGTCTCCCCGAAAATCTGTTCCAGCAGCGCTGTATCCGCCAGATCGCCTTCAAGCAAACGGCCATAGCGGGCGGCTTCCCGAAAGCCCGTAGAAAGATTATCCAGGATGAGCACTTCATGCCCACTCTGGACGAGCATCTTGGCCATGTGCGAGCCGATGTAACCGGCACCGCCGACGACGAGGATAGGGTGCTTCATGCGGGGTTATCCGATGCTTATGCGGCGTAGCGAAGGATTTCGAAGTATGGCTCATTCAAGCACACTTGCCAAAGCACGGCACGGTTTTCCGCTCAAAGGGATCTTGGGCGTCAGTCCTCATCATGCCTCGTTTGATCAGGTATGATTCGGCGCAAAAAACCGTGACATCGCGATAGCCCAGGCGATGGCTTCGTGCGTGCCGCATTGCTATTGTCTCTGGCTACAGGCTACAATTCCCGAAATTTTTGCGGGGGTTGAAAACATGCGTTCTGATTTTCTGAAGGTGGTCGTTGCTGTAGCCGGAGCGCTGACGCTGGCGGGCTGTGCGCACAACGTGGGGAGCGGGGCACCCACTACGGCCGGTGCGGTGGCTCCCGCCAATTCTGCGGCCACGGCCGGCTATGCCGGCGAAGGCATCAACGGCCAGAACCTCAATGCCAACGGCCCCATCGGCGGGGGCAGCAGTGGCCTGACTGCCGCTGAACTGGCCGCCTTGCCGCAGCATTTGCGGGTGCATTTTGAATTTAATAGCGGCTCTATGGATGCACAGGCCCAGCAGATTGCCACTCAGAATGCGCAGTTCATGGTGGCCCACCCCCATATCGAGGTTCGCCTGGAGGGGAACACCGATGATCGCGGTACCCAGGAGTACAATCTGGCCCTCGGCGAGCAGCGCGCCGAGACGGTGAAACAGTTCCTGGAATCCCAGGGCGTCAGCGCGGCGCGGGTCAGCACCGTCAGTTTTGGCAAGGACAATCCCTTGTGTACCACGAACGACTCTGTCTGCTGGGCAAAAAACCGTCGTGTGGACTTCGTTTACAGCGGTGGCTATAACGGCTGAACGCCAAGGAGCGTGTGCTGATGAAACGCTGGCATCTTTTTCCCGTCCTTTCCTTGCTATGCCTGAGTCCCTTCGCACAGGCCGAGTCAACCGGCGAGAAAGTGCTGCAGTTGCAACAGCAGATGGCGGTCATGCAGGGCGAACTGAGCAGCCTGGTGGCGGTTCAGCAGGCGAGCAAGGGCAGTCAAAGCGCGTTGGCTGTCCTGCTCGGGCGCACCCAGCGTCTGGAACAGGAAGTCCGCGATCTGCGCGGCGAACTCGACACCAAAACCCATGCCCTGCAAACCCAGCAGCAATCCACTGCGGCCCAGGTACAGGCCCTGGCGGCGCAGCTTGCCGTGGCCTTGCCGGGTACGGCGGCAACCGCCAGCACCAGCAGCGCGGTCGGCAGTAGTGCCGACGTCATCAGCCCGGCCGCCGCGGTCGCTACGGCAGCGAGCAATACGTCCGCGCCCTCGGTCCAGGGTTTGGGGCAGGCCGATTATCAGCGGGCTTTTGATCTGCTGCGGCAGGGCAAGTACGGATCCGCCGTCACCGGGCTGCAGGGCTTTATTCAGAAATATCCGCAGAGCAGCCTGGTGCCTGACGCGTACTACTGGCTCGGACAGGCACAGTATGTGTTGGGCCAGAATGACGCTGCCCTGAAGAGTCTCCACACCGTGCAGGCGCGCTTCTCCCAAAGCAGCAAGGCGCCGGAAGCCATGTTGCGCATGGCGGAAATCTATCAGGCCATCGGCCAGCCCGGCAAAGCCCGCGCTGTCCTCGACAAGATCATCAAGCAATATCCGAGCACGCCATCGGCCCAGAAGGCGGATGCGCAGTTACAGGCGTTGCCCGCCGGAAAGTGATGGAGGGGCGACTCCGCGTCACGGAAATCTTCCATAGCCTGCAAGGGGAAACCCGCAGTGTCGGGCGTCCCGCGACGTTTGTGCGTCTCACGGGCTGCCCCTTGCGTTGCCATTACTGCGATACGGCCTATGCGTTTCATGGCGGCGAATGGCGGCAGATCCCCGAAATTCTGGAACAGGTGCGCGCGGGGGGAAACCGGATGGTGGTGGTGACGGGTGGCGAACCGCTGGCGCAAGCTGATGTGCTGCCGCTGATGACGCAGCTTTGCGATGCGGGCTATGAAGTCTTTCTGGAAACCAGCGGTGCCCTTTCGCTGGCGGGAGTGGATGCCCGGGTGGTGAAGGTGCTCGACCTCAAAAGCCCTGATTCCGGGGAGTGCGAACGCAATCTCTGGGAAAACCTGCCCTTACTCAACCCGCAGGACCAGATTAAATTCGTGCTGTGCAGTCGTGCCGATTACGACTGGGCCAAAGACGCGCTCGTGCGGGAAGCCTTGGCGGAACGCTGTGAAATACTCTTTTCTCCCAGCCATGGTGCGCTCGCCTTGCGCGAGCTCGCCGAATGGATACTCGCCGACCATCTGCCGGTACGCTTGCAGATTCAGTTGCATAAACTGATCTGGGGCGACCTGCCCGGACATTGACCATGCCGATGCCTGCCACACCTGCCATTGTGCTGCTCTCCGGCGGACTGGATTCCGCCACCGTGCTGGCGCTCATGCGCCGGGATGGCTTTGCCGTTCACGCCCTCTCTTTTGACTACGGGCAGCGGCATAAAGAAGAACTGCGCTATGCGGCACTGCTGGCGCAGTCCATGGGCGCCGCCAGCCATCGGGTGGTGCCTATCGATCTGGCGGCTTTTGGCGGCTCGGCGCTGACCGATCTGCAACTCAGCGTCCCCGAGACCGGCTTGGCGCCGGGCATCCCCATCACCTATGTGCCCGCGCGCAACACCGTCTTTTTGTCGCTTGCGCTGGCGCTGGCTGAAGTGCTGAACGCCAGGGATATTTTTCTGGGGGTGAACAGCCAGGACTACAGCGGTTATCCCGACTGCCGGCCAGAATTTGTACAGGCTTTTGAGGCGTTAGCGCAGGTGGCTACCCGCCTCGGCGATGCGGCCCGCGGGCCGCGCATCCATGCGCCGCTGCAGTTTCTCAACAAGAGCGAGATTATTCGTCTCGGCACCAGTTTGGGTGTGGACTACGGAATGACCCGCTCCTGCTACCAGCTCGATGCCGAAGGCCGGTCCTGTGGCCGCTGTGACAGTTGCCGCCTGCGCCGGGAAGGATTCCAAAAGGCGGGGATCGCCGATCCCACGCCTTATCAGGGTTCCTGAGCGTACCGCCCCTGTTAATGGGACCAGGCCGGTTGGCTGTCCTCTCCTGCGTTGCTGTGCAGTACGGCCATGGTCTTGCCGTCCAGGCTGACTTCGGCCAGCACCTTGCGCCCGCCGCGGTGGGTGCCGTAGAGGATCATCTGGCCATTGCCGGCGAAGCTCGGATGATCGCAATTGCCCTGGGCATCCAGCACGCGCACGCCGCTGCCGTCCGGGTTCATCACGGCGAGGGCATAGACGCCATCGGTGCGGTGAATAAAGGCGATCGCATTGCCCGCAGGCGAGTAGACCGGACCGGCATTGTAGTCGCCGTCGTAGCTCAGACGATGCACGCCGCCGCCATTCGCGTTCATCCCGTAGATCTGCGGACCACCGGCACGGTCGGAGACAAATATGATTTGACTGCCATCCGGCGACCAGGTGGGGGAGGTGTTGATGGCGTCATCATGGGTCAATTGCTGGCGCTGTCCGGTCCGTAAATTGGCCACATAGAGTTCCGTATGGCCACCGAAGGAACGGGCGTAGGCCAGATCTTCACCGTTGGGCGAGAAGGCCGGAGCACTGACGATCTCGCCACCGGGGGCGATGGACTGGCGTTGTCCGGTAGCCAGGTCCTGCACATAGATCACGGCCCGGGCGTTGGCGTAGGTGACATAGGCCAGGCGCCGGTTGTCCGGCGACCAGACGGGGGAGAATACCGGCATGCGGCCGCGCACGATGGGGTGCGGATTCCAGCCGTCGGATTCCGCCACCAGCAGTGCGTAGTTTTCACCTGTCTGGCGGACGTAGGCGATCCGGCTGGCGAAGGGGCCGGGCTTGCCAGTAAACGCCTTATAGATGACGTCCGCGACGTGATGCGCGGTCATGTGCAACTCGGCGGCGGAGCAAGTGAAACGGTGGGCGGTGAGTTCCTGACCCGTGCTGACGTTGTAGACATAGACGTTGACCACATAGCCGCCGTTCAGCGGCTCCACGGAACCCACGGCCAGGCCGGTGGCCCCCACCGTTGTCCAGTCGGCGGCCTTCACGTCGCTGGGAGCGCGGGGGTCACCGGGATAGCCCGCCGGGTCAATGACCCGGAACAAGCCGCTGTGGCGCAGGTCATTACGGACCACATCGGCAACGGATGGCTGTCCGGCTATACCCGGACCAAAAGAGGGAATGGCGATAGGCAGTGCTGAGGCCACATTCTTGGTGATTTCCACCGTGAGTGTCGCCTGGGCGGGCAGAACGAAGGCCCATGTTAAAAGCGATAGCAGCCAAATAAATATTAACTTTTTAGCCATTGCTGAGCTCCTTAGCGCTGAAGACGATATTCACAACTTTAAATTCTGAGTATGACAGCCCAATGGGCGGCGGGAACGGTGCTGCCGCTTCAATCGCCGCAATCACCGCTGAATCAAATTGTGCATTTCCACTGGACTGGGTAATCGCAGGTGCACCTTCTAGCTGGCCTTGCGGTGAGAGTTCGATGCTTACGCGACAATGAAGATTTGGTGCAAAAACGGGCTGCCAATGTCTCTTCACGCGTTCTGCAATTTCGCTACCGAAAATAGTGGACAATCGCTGATTTTCCGCTGCCTGCTTAGCCAGTGCCGCCGCCATGTTGGCCTCGGCCTGCCGCTTGGCCCCGGCCTCCATCTGCTGCTGCAGCGCCTTGGCCCGCGCCGCCTCCGC